>CANSXE010000006.1 GCA_947650875.1 uncultured Bacillota bacterium
CGAAGCAGGCCGCCGCCGTCCGGGCAAAGCCCTCGTTGGCCGACCGGCTGGGGAATTCCAATGTGACCTGGTTCTCGATTTTCATATGTATCCTCCTTTTTGCCTCCCTCTTAGAGGGAGGTGGCACGGCGAAGCCGTGACGGAGGGAGTTCGTTAATGGAATACTCCCTCAGTCACCGCCTGCGGCGGCGACAGCTCCCTTAAGGAGGGAGCCTTTTTTACTCAAACCTGATAATCCGCTCCAGCCCGGCGGCCTTGAACACCTTCCCCGCCTGGGCCGGGGTGTTCACCACCCGCATGGACCCCCGCACCTGTCCCATCCTCCGGTGGGCCCGGAGGAGCACGGCGATTCCGGAACTATCAGAAAACGTGAGCCCGCTCAGGTCCAGGGTCAACTCCCTGGGCTGGGCCAGGTCGATGCGGCGGTCCAGCTCCTCCATCACCGCCTTGGCCTCGTGGTGGTCCAGCTCTCCCACCACCAGAGCGGTGAGCTGGCGCTTGTCCTCTCTACAGGTTACTGGCATATTGGTTCCTCTCCTTCGGTGTATCCCATTATTTTCCAGTCCATTATAGGACAGGCCCCCTGTCGGATTTGCGGCCTTTCCGCCGCAGCGGCGAAAAAACGGACCGTCTCCACAAAGAGACAGTCCGCAAAATTTTTTGTCTGGCCTATTGACAAATGGAAAAAAAGCGTTATACTGTGTATATGGTATATATACACTAAATCCAACATGACAGGGAGGAGCCCTCCGGCGCGAGACCGTGCGCAGGCTTGCAGCCAGGACCGCCCCCGCTGTTGAAAGGCAGGCTAAATGGATATTATATTGAGTAACGCCAGCGGAAAGCCCATCTATGAGCAGATCACCGACCAGGTAAAGGAACAGATTATGGCCGGGACCCTGAGAGCGGGGGACGCCCTGCCCTCCATGCGGCTGCTGGCCAAGGAGCTTCGCATCTCGGTAATCACCACCAAACGGGCCTATGAAGAGCTGGAGCGGGACGGCTTTCTGGAGAACGTCCCGGGGAAGGGCTGCTTTGTGGCCCCCCAGAACCATGAGCTGCTGCGGGAGGCCCAGCTGCGGAAGGTAGAGGAAAAGCTGTCCCAGGCGGTGGAGGAGGCCCGGAAGGGAGCCATGCCCCTGGAGGACCTCCATGAGATGCTGGACATATTGTATAAAGGGGAAGAATTATGACAAATTGTATTGAAATCAAGGGGTTATCCAAGTCCTATGGGGACTTTGCCCTGAAAAATATCAACCTGACCCTCCCCGGCGGCTCTATCCTGGGGCTGATCGGTGAGAATGGCGCGGGTAAGACCACAACCATCAAGTGCATCCTGAACCTTATCCGCCGGGATGCAGGGGAAATTTCCCTGCTGGGCTATGACAATGTCCGGGAGGAGCGGCTGGCCAAGCAGGACATTGGACTGGTGCTGGACGAGTGCTTCTTCCACGACACCCTCCGCCCCCTGGACGTGGGTAAGGTTCTGGCCCCGGCCTACAAAAATTGGGACGGAGACCTGTTCCAGTCCTACCTGGACAAATTCGGCCTGCCGGAGAAGAAGCTCATCAAAGAGTTCTCCCGGGGGATGAAGATGAAGCTGTCCCTCTCCGCCGCCCTGGCCCACCGCCCCAAACTGCTCATCCTGGACGAGGCCACCGCCGGGCTGGACCCGGTGGTGCGGGACGAGATCCTGGACGAATTTTTAGGCTTCATCAGCGACGAGGACCACGCCATTTTGATGTCCAGCCACATCACCTCCGACCTGGAGAAGGTGGCCGACTACATCGCCTACATCCACCGGGGGGAGGTGGTGCTCTCCGGCGCCAGGGACGCCATTCTGGACAGCTACGGCCGGGTGGGCTGCACCGCCGCCCAGCTGGAGACCATCGACCCTGGCGACGTACTGCGCACCCGGAAGGGGGCCTTCGGCTGTGAGGCCCTGGTGGCTAACCGGGCGGCCTTCGCCCGGAAATACCCTATGCTCCTGGTGGAGCGGACCACTCTGGAGGACATCATGCTCTTTGTGGGGAAAGGAGAAGCAAAATGATTGGACTGATTATGAAGGACATCCTTGTCATGCGCAAGCTGATGAAATCCTATCTGCTTCTTATCGTAATATATATCATCCTCGCCTATCTGGACTTCTTTGACTACAGCTTTATTATCACCTTTGTCCAGATAATTCTGGCTGTAATGCCCATCTCCGCCTTCGCCTACGATGAACTGGCCAAGTGGGACCGCTACGCCATGTCCCTCCCCCTGGGGCGGAGCAAGGTGGTGGGGGCCCGGTACCTCTTCGTGCTGGCACTGACCCTGTTCACCGTCGCCATGGGGCTGGCGGGCACCGCCCTGCTCTATCTGGCCCATCAGGTGGACCCTCTGGAGATGTTCGTCACTCTGATGGTGTCCACCGCCATCGGCCTGCTGCTCCCCACCATCCTCCTGCCCCTGAGCTACAAGCTGGGGGCGGAGCGGGCCCGGCCCTACCTCTACGCCATTGTCTTCATCCCCGTCATTGCTTTCGTGCTGCTGGTCAAGGCGGAAATCATTGACTTCTCCGCCCTGAACCGCCTGAACGGTCTGTCTCCCACCGCCATCCTCGGCGGGTCCACCCTGCTCCCCCTGGCCGGGCTGGCCGGACTGGCGGTCTCCTACCTCATCTCCTGCCGGGTGGCGGCGGGTAAGGAGTACTGATATGAGGACGGCCGTCCTCCTCCTCTGGGCCAGCTGCCTGTACAGTCTCGCCCGGGCTGTTCTCTGTCTCATCTGGGCGGCCAGCCCCCTGCGGCGGACGCTGACGCTGGCTGTTCTGTTTCTGGCCCTTACCTGCTGCCGCAGCCCGGAAGAAATGAGGAAAAACCACCAATAAACCTCTTGCGTTTCACCCCTGTGTTGTGGTAAAATAACAACAGCAAAGGAGTGTGACCGCTATGCGTCTGAAGGATATGACCACAAAGGAAGCCATCCGCCAGCTTCAGGACATGAAGCAGTACTGCACCGCCAAATCCATCCCCGCCCTGGACTACGCCATCAAGGCGCTGAAGGAAAAGGCGGCCGCCGAAGAAGCAGCAACATAACGTCAAAGACCCCCGGCTCAGCCGGGGGTCTTGCATATCCGTACCAGATTTCGGGTGATCCGCCCGGTAAGGCCCCAGATGGCCCGCCCCTGCCAGGGGTAGACGGGGACATTTTCCATCCCGTGCTGCCATTTGTAGTCCCGGGGGATGCCGATGACCTCATAGGGGAAATTCTCTGCCGGGGTGGGGATCAGCTCGTACTCATATTCAATGGGGGCGGTCTCCAGCAGGTGGGGCAGGGGGACGAAAAAGACCTCGTCCACCTCCGCCGGGCTGGGGACCATCCGGTCCAGCGCCCAGCTGTCCACCAGCCCCAGCACGGGCTGCATCAGGAAGTTGGCCCGGTGGGCGATGAAGTCCAGCCGGCCCAGCAGCCTGATCTGCTCCCGGGGGATGGCCAGCTCCTCCCAGGTCTCCCGCAGGGCGCACTCCTCCGGGGACTCGCTCCCCTCCATCAGCCCCCCGGGGAAGCAGACCTCCCCCGGCTGGCGGCGCAAGGTGGATGCCCGCACCTCGTAGAGCAGGCAGAGCTCCCCCTCCTTCTCCACCAGGGGCACCAGCACCGCGTAGGCCCGGCGGGCGTCCATCAGGCCTGGGGTACGGGTTTTAAGGGTGTGCTCCAGGGCGGTCAGGTCAATTCCCATTACATCTTCTCCGGCGCGGTGACCCCCAGCAGGTTCAGTCCGTTGGCCAGGACGGCCCGGGCGGCGTCGGCCAGCTTGAGCCGGGCGGCCTGGAGACAGGGGTCGTCCACCATACAGCGGCAGGCGTTGTAGAAGCGGTGGAAGTCTCCGGCCAGGGCGGTGAGATAGCGGTTGATGCGGCTGGGGTCGTAGTCCCGGGCGGCGAGATGGAGCTCCTCCGGGTACTGGGCCAGGGATTTCACCAGGGCCAGCTCCTCGGGCTGGGTGAGGACGCCGGCATCCACCTCCTCCGCGGGGCACACCGCCGCGCCGCTCTCCGCCATACGGGCCAGGAGGGAGCAGATGCGGGCGTGGGCGTATTGGACATAATACACCGGGTTTTCGCTGTCCTGACGGACGGCCAGGTCCAGGTCGAAGTCCAGGGGGCTGGAGGAGGCCCGGTTGTTGAAATAGTACCGGGCGGCGTCCACGGAGATCTCGTCCAGCAGGTCGTGGAGGGCGATGGCCTTGCCCGTCCGCTTGGACATGCGCACCGGCTTGCCGTCCTGGAGGAGATTCACCAGCTGCATGAGCACAATCACTAAGCGGTGGGAGCCGTCCAGGCCCAGGCCGTCCAGCGCCGCCTGGAGCCGGGCCACATGGCCGTGGTGGTCGGCCCCCCAGATGTTGATAGCCAGGTCGAACTTCCGCTCCTCCAGCTTGTTCCGGTGGTAGGCGATGTCAGCGGCGAAGTAGGTGTAAAAGCCGTTGGCCCGGCGCAGGACGTCGTCCTTCAGATCCAACTTGTCCACTTGCTCCTGGGTCTTGCCCTCAGCCATGTATTTTTTCTTCAAAAGCTCGGTGGTGTTCAGCCACAGGGCCCCGTCCTTCTCATAGGTCCAGCCCTTGTCGGTGAGCAGCTGCACCGTGTCGGCCACAAAGCCCCGGTCGTGGAGCCAGGACTCCATATACCACTGGTCATACTCGATGCCGTACTTTTTCAAATCCTCTTTCATCTTGGGGATGTTGCGCTCCAGGCCGAACTGGGCCATCTGGAAGAGGGCGTCCTCCTCTGGCTCGTTGATAAAGTCGCCGCCGCACTCCTCATAGAGAGCCTGGGCCAGCTCCCTGATGTCCTCCCCCTGGTAGCCGTCCTCGGGGAAGGGGAGGGTATTGTCCTTCCAGACAATCTGCTGGTAGCGGGCGTAGATAGACCGGGCAAACTTGTTGATCTGGTTGCCCGCGTCGTTGACGTAGAACTCCTTCCACACGTTCCAGCCGTCCCGGGCCAGGACGTTGGCCAGGGTGTCCCCCAGCACGCCGCCCCGGGCGTTGCCCATGTGCATGGGGCCGGTGGGGTTGGCGGAGACAAACTCCACCATCACCTTTTTCCCAGCGCCTTCGGCGCCGGAGCCGTAAACGGCCCCCTCGGTCTCTATAGTGGAAAGGACCTCCCTATACCACTTGGGCCCCAAGGTGAAGTTGAGAAAGCCGGGGCCGGCAATCTCCACCTTGTTGAAGTAGCTGCCCTCCAGCGCCAGGTGGTCCACGATGACCTGAGCAATCTGCCGGGGGGCCATATGCAGCGCCTTGGCCCCCGCCATGGCGAAGGAGGAGGCATAGTCCCCGTGGGCGGTGTCCTTGGGAATTTCGATGGTGGCCTTTACCGCCGCCCCGGCGGGCAGGACCCCAGCGGCGGCGGCCTTCTCATAGGCCGCCTGGGTCAGAGCAGCCACCTGGTCTTTGGCGGCCTGGATCATGTTTGTCATGTTATATCCCCTTTTCTCTGTTGTAAAGTAGGGCAAGGGCTCTGCCGTTACTGCTTCAAGCTCCCCAGGCCCTCCTCCGACTCCCGCACACTGATCCGGAAGACGTTGCGGCCTGCCAGGGCGTGGTCCACTTCTACCGAGTAGTCCACCTCAATATCGCCCCCCTGGTCGGTGAGCTGGGCCAGCAGATGACGGGTATTCACCCCGATGGTCATTGCGCCATATGGTGTATTATACATGGAGAAGTGGCGCCGCCCCTCCTGAAAGACCAGCTGGGAGTTGAACTCCCCCACCCGCATCAGGGTAACCTGTTCCCTGTCCACCTGGATGGTGGTGAGGGTGCCCTCCAGCCCGGTGAGCTCACTCTCCTGATAGGACAGGGTGTAGCTCTCCCCGTCCCGGGCCAGGCGGCCCTCGGTGACCAGCTCAATCACATCCGGGAGGGCGCCTTCGTATTTCTGCATTCCTCTGATCGAGATAATGACTTCCTTTTCCATAGGGCCTCCATTGCTTGGAAAGATTTCGTTCAACAGGCAAAAATCCCCCGGGATTTTTGTCAGTCTGAGGTATTATACACAGTTTGGGGCGCTATGTAAAGTATCTAGTTTATTGTATGTCATTTTACCTGAAAAAACAAGTGAAATTGCCGTGTTTCTCCATTTGACAAATTGAAAATGGAGGCTATAATGCTATATGAATAGCTTTTTGTCCGGAGAGGAGGGACCCTCCATGAATTTGGAGCTGAGCAAAAAGCAGTTTCGGCGGCTGCTGGACCTGGTGTATATCGGAAACTGGATTTTAAATTCCACCCGGGGGGACCAGCGCTTTACTGATTACGACGAGGTGGAAAGTCTTCTGTTCAGCCGGGCCGCCCTGGACGGCATGCCTCAGCTGGCCGAGCTGTATCAGGGGGAGGTAATTCCTTCCCGGGCCTTTGTGGAGGGCGGTATCCACGAGGCCATTGTGGAGTATGAGAACAACGTGTTTTTTGAGATTCTGGCCGAGGACCTGGCCCGTCGTGACATGGACGACGCCCCCATCGACGAGACCAATTACGCCGAGCTCACCAGCCGCATCGACGCCTACATCGCCGAGTTTGAGGAACATGGAACGGACAACATTTTGGTGGACATTGAGGACTAAAAATTCCCCGCCGGCGGCGGGGAATTTTTATTTTTTTCTCACCAGAAAGGTCAGCGCAAACCACACCGCCAGATACAGGGTGACGGCTGCGCCGGCGGAGCCGCCCACATAGTAGGAGGTCATCAGCCCTGCGACCCCGGCCAGGACGGCCCCCAGCAGGGAGAACAGGTGGTACTGCCGCATATTCCGGGCCACGTTCCGGGCGGCGGCGGCGGGGAGAACCAGCAGGGAATTGATCACCAGCAGGCCCACCCAGGTCATGGACAGGGTCACCACCACGGCGATGGCCATGGAGAACACCGTCTCCTGCCAGAAGACCCGCACCCCCCGGCTGTCGGCCAGGGCGGGGTGGACGGCGGAGAGCATAAGCTGGTTAAAGCTCACCGCCCACAGCAGGACCACCAGCAGCAGAATCAGGGCCAGCAGGCCCACCTTGGCGGGCTCCACCGACAGGATGTCCCCCACCAGCAGGGCATTGAATCGGGTGAAGGACCGGCCGTTTAAGGTGGACAAAAAGATGCCCAGAGCCACGGCGGTAGAGGAAAACACCCCAATCACCGTATCGCTGGCCAGGGCGGAGCGGCGGCGCACCACGTTAAAGAGCAGGGCAAAGAGAACGGCAAAGGCAACAGCCGCCCAGGTGGGCTCGCGGAAGCCGCACAGAGCCCCGATGGCCATGCCGGTGAAGGCGGAGTGGCCCAGGGCGTCAGAGAAGAAAGACATGCGGCTGTGGACCACCATGGTAGATAAAATCCCGAACAGGGGGGTAATCACCAGCACTGCCAGCAGAGCATTTTTCATAAAGAACATCATTCCCGGCTGGGCCCACGCAAAGGGCAGCAGGTCCACCAGGGCGTACCAGAGGTCCATCAGGCTCCCCCCTTTCCCATCCGCAGGTGGAAGGTCTCGTAAAATTCCGGGGAGGACAGTACCTCCTCCGGCGGGCCCAGCTTCAGCACCCGGCGGTTGAGGAGGATCACCTTGTCGGCGAACTGGCTCAGGGTGGCAAAGTCGTGGGTGGACAGGAAAATGGACAGGTCATATTGGGTGCGCAGCTCGTCCAGCATATCCAGGAGCTGGTGCTCCCCCTCGATGTCCACCCCGGACAGGGGCTCATCCAGGATGAGGATATGGGGCACCGGCTCCAGGGCCAGAGCCAGCAGCACCCGCTGGAGCTGTCCCCCGGACAGGCCGCCCATGGGCCGGTCCAGGAGGTCCTCCCCGTGGACCCGGGCCAGACAGGCGGCGGCCCGGTCCCGGTACTTGGCCGGGATGGGCAGCCACACCGGCCACTTCGCTGTGGCGGCGATGAAGAAGTCCAGCACCGACACCGGGTCCCCCCGGTCGAAGTTGGGGGCCTGGGGGACATAGCCCACCAGGGGCCTGGCCCCGCCGGTCATTTCCCCGTCGGCCAGCCGGATGGCCGGTCCCCCGGCGGGGGAGAAGGTGATCTTCCCCTTGTAGCCCATCTGCCCCAAAATACTCCGGAAGAGGGTGGACTTGCCCGCCCCGTTGGGGCCAATCAGGGCCGTGATCTCCCCGCAGTGGAGGTGGAAGGACACATCCTCCAGGATGGAGTCCCCCTCCAGCTTTACGGACAGGCCCTCTAATTTCAGGCAGCAGCTGTCGGCGCACCCGGCGGACAGCTTTCCGTGCTTGATTTTTCTCACTTCAGCACCTCCGCAACTGTCCGCAAATTTTGGACAATGGCCCGTTCATAGTCCTCAACACCTGTTCCCTCGCCGCTCATCACCATATCCAGCTGATACACACCGCAGCCTGTCTCCCGGCTGATGGCCTTGGCAGTGGCGTCGGAGCCGCTGACCTCGGTGAAAATGGCCGGGATGTGATACTCTCGCACCAGCTCCGTAATCTCCACAATCTCGTGGGCGCTGGCTTCGCTGCCCGCCTCCTCCTCAATGGAAGCAAGAAGCTCCAGGTCAAAGGCCCTGGCAAAGTATTGAAACCCATCATGAAAAGTAATCAACTTGGGCCGTTCTCCCTGCTGAGACGAACATTCATCCCATATATCCTGCATGCTCCCCTGGTAAGAACGCAGCGCCGCGTCGCTCAGCCTGGCGTTTTCCTCATACTCCGCCGCGTAGTCTGCGTCTATAATCACCAGATGATTGCGCAGATTAGCCAACATGATTCTCGCATTTTCCGGGTCCATCCAGTAGTGGGGGTCCCAGTGGCCGTGGTCGTGGCCGTCCTCCCCGTCCTCATCGTGGTGGTGGGAGAGATTTTCCAGCAGCTCCACTCCCAGGGAGCAGTCAATCACCCGGGCGTCCGTGGCGGCCAGGGCGTCCTCCAGAAACTCCTCCAGTCCTGCACCGTTGACGGCAATGATGTCGGCCCGCTCCAGCTTCTTCATGTCCGCCATAGAAAGGGTGTAGTCGTGGAGACAGCTGGTACTCCCGGTGTCCAGCCGCTCCACCGCCACACCGTCCACCCCCTGAGTCAGGGAGGAGGTAAACAGGTAGATGGGGTAGGTGGTGCACACCACAGTGAGACGGGCCGTCTCCTCCCGGGTCGGGGCACAGGCGGGGAGAGCCAGGATGAGGGTCAATATGGCAGTCAGAATCGTTTTTTTCATTGGTATTCTCCTGTAGGGACGTCATGATTTCGTCCCCTCCAGCAGCTCCAGCAGCAGCCGTTCGTTTTCCCCTGCGGCCTGGGTAAGCTGGGCGGACTTCTCCCGCAGACGGGCGAGAACATTGTCGTAATTGGCCATAAGCTCGTCGGCACGGCGGATGGCCTCATCGCCGTCGAAGGTCTCCACATCTCCGGCGGCGGGCAGGTCCAGCTCCTTCAGGTAGCTGGCCACCTTGGGGTCGTAGACCAGCCCCATGGCGGGCACCGCCATCCGGGCGGCAAAAATGAGGGTGTGCAGCCGCATGGCCAGGCACAGCCGGGCCTGCCCCAGCACCCCCATCAGCTCTCTGGGGGTAACGGAAGCGTCCAGCACATAGGAGGGTTCCTCCATCCGAGCCCGTACCTGAGCGGTAGCCTGCCGGTCCCGTCCGGGCTGCATCAGAAGAAACAGCACCTCCAGCCCGTGGACCCGGCGCAGATGGTCGCACAGTCTGGCCAGCTGAGCAAAGAAGCCGTCCACCTTCTGCCAGTCCCGCACCGACACCGCCGTAAAGGGTCTCCCCTGGGGCAGGCCAGAGGTCTGAAGCAGCTCCAGCGACCGGCTCTCCCCGGCGGGCTCCAAATGGAACACCGGGTCGGCGGTAACCTGGGCGGGACGGGTAATTCCCATCCGCTCCAGCTCCAGGGCGGAGGCGTGGTCCCGGAGGGTAACCAGCGCCGCCCGCTCCACCACCCGCTTTACCCGGCGGCGGTTGGCCGGCTTGCGCACCGGGCCGATGCCGTTGGCATAGAGCATCACCGGCTTGCGCAGCAACTGGGCACATCGGATGACCGACAGATAGTACAGCAGCGACCGGGTGGAGGTGGTGTCCTGAAGCAGGCTGCCTCCGCCGGAGAGCAGCACATCCCCCCGCCCCAGGGCGCGGAGCACCCGCAGCATCCGAAAGCGGGGAATGGCGTCCAGGCCATACTGCCTGCGGGTCAGCTCCGGGTCGTTGGACAGCACCGTCACCGACACATCGTCGCTGGCCGCCCGGATGGCCTGCTGAATGGAATCCAGAATAGCGTCGTCCCCGGCGTTGCCAAAGCCATAGTAGCCGCTCATTACCACCTGGTATTTTTTCCGTCTCACCGCAGCGTAGACCGACAGGCAGTCCTCCGCCATACGGCTGACGGAATACCGCTCCATAACCACCTGCCGGCCGTAGTCACCCAGCTCCTTCCGCCGCTCCGCGGGCAGGGCAAGGGCGGCGGTAATCTCGTCAAAGAGCTGGTCCCCGGTGGATACCGGGTCGGTGCGGCAGCAGAAATTGGTGTCCACCGCCTTCTCCAACAGCTCCGGCGTAAACAGGCCGGTGTGGCCCTGGGCGCCGGACAGCACCGCAGGCTTGCCGGCAGCCATGGCTTCCAGCGCCGCCCGGGACACTCCGACAAACAGGTCGCAGGCAGCCACCAGACGGTTCACATCGGTGCGGGGACCGGTGAGGATGAGACAGTCTCTGCCCAGCGTCTCATTCACCTGCCTGGCCCGGGCGGCAAGCTCGCTGTAAACGTCGCCGCCGCCGATCATCAGAATGCGCAGCCCTGGTGCCTGACCGCACAGCCGCGGAGCCAGCTCGATGAGCTGCCGCGCCGTGTAGGAGCTGGCCTGATCCAGCCGGCTGACATGGGCCACCACCGGGTCGTCTCCCAGGCCCAGCTCTGCCCGGACATCCCCGCCGGACACCTCCGGCGAAAATTTGTCCGTGTCGATGCCGTTGATGGTCAGGGTAATCCGGGACTCCGGGATATTGTACTGCTTCATCAGATAGTCCCGTATGTCCTCAGAGACAGCCAGGCTGTGCTCTCCCCAGTTGGACAGCAGCTTCAGCGCCCCGCTCACCTGATATACTCCGTGGCAGGAGGTGACAAAGGCAAACTTGTTCCTGCGGCGCAGCTGACCGCATAAAAAGGCCGGGATTCTGGCGTGGGCGTGGACAATATCCGGTCTCTCCCGGTCGATCACCTGGCGCAGAATCCGGCGGGCCCGGCTCATGGACGCCACACTGCGCTGATTGAGCGGAGCCTGGCAGTGCCGGATGCCCGCCCCTTCCACTTCCCGGACATAGACGCCGCCGTTGGAGACAATTAATACGTCATGGCCCCGATGCTTCAGCTCTTTGGCCAGTTCCACAATGTGGGTCTCCGCCCCGCCGATATCCAGGCCCATGGTCGCCATCATAATTTTCACAACTGTCCCTCCCAATTGCGGCTTCAGGGGATACGCCCGCGTATCCCCCCTGTCAGTCAGCCCTCAGCGGACGGCGCCCCCTGCGAGGGGAAAATCTCCTTTACCGTTCCGGTAAAGCTTGCCCGGCTGGTCTGGTAGCTCCGGGAGGAATTCACCCCCAGGTCGTAGATTCGGTTAATGGAGTAGCTCTTACCGGTAATCAGGCCCCAGCCCTCCACCGTGACAAGCAGGTCCACAGTGTCCTCCGCTTCCAGCAGGGCGGCGGTGCCGTCGGTGAGCCGGTCGGCCAGCTTGGTCCCGGGGTCCCGCTCCACTTGAACGTCGGTAATCTTCCCCAGGGCCCGGCCTCCGCTGGAATAATTCTGGTCATAGAGGTAATCTTCCGTTTTGATGGCGTCAGCCGTATAACTGTCAATTCCCCGGGCCCGCACCACAAAGGTAATGGGCTGTTCTGTCACCGCGCTGCCGGTGTGGGCCTGCTTGTTTTTAACGTACAGGGCGACCGCCATGACCAGCACCACCGCAATAACCAGCACGTCGATTACGCTGATTTTGCCGAACAGCCGGCCGTTTCTGTCGATGATCTTCATCCCTGCACCTCCTCAACTGCAACAATGGGACCGCTGCCCATATAGCCTTCACCCCGGAAGTAGCCGCTGCTGCCCACCCGGATCTCGTAGCCGCCGCCCACAGTAATGGCGGCATTGGTGATGGTACAGGGCGCCTCTATCGTAACCAGCACATCCTCCATACCCTCCAGCTCGGTCCAGACCCAGCGGCGCTCCTCCTCGTCCACCACCTGGACCCGTGAGGGCACCGCCTCAACAGACACCACCTTGCCCACCTCATAGTTCTTAATATTGTCGGCAATCTGGTCATCGGGCTGGATGACGCTGCTGGTGCCCGGAAACCACCGCTGAAAACGGACGGTATACCGGACGGTGGATGTGGCGGCAGGGTCGGCCTGAATCGGGGCATCCTGCTTTGCCGTCCGCCACAGCAGGAACGCTGCTACAGCCAAGGCCAGCACCAGAACGATGCCGTCAAAGAGGTTCAGCCGAAGACGAAAGTTAGGCTTGTTCATGATTTGGCTCCCTTCAGGATATCCAGGTAAATATCCTCAATTTTTTTCGCAAATATTTCTCCCGTAAAACGGGCCCGGTAGATCTCTCCGGCCCGGCGGCCCATTTGGCTCAGCTCCTCCGGGGCGTCCATCAGCTGGGCCACCGCCCTGGCCAGCGCCTGGGCGTCCCGGGTGGGGAAGAGCAGCCCGTCCTCCCCGTCGTCAATCAGCCAGGGGTTGCCGCCGTAATCGCTGACCACCGCAGGCAGGCCCATGCTCATCCCCTCCAGAATGGACAGGCTGGAGGTCTCGGTGCCGTAGGAGGCGTTTAATTGCAGGTCCAGCACCGACAGCAGGGGGGCCACATCGGACACAAAGCCCAGAAAACGGACGCTGTCCTCCAGCCCCAGCTGGGCGGTCTCCGCCCGCAGGGCGCCCTCATAGGGACCCACCCCGGCAATGAGCAGCTTGACGGGCCGGTCCTCCTCCCGCAGCGTGTGCAGGGCGCTCAGAATGTCCATGTGGCCCTTGTAGTCCTCCAGACGGGCCAGGATGCCCAGTACAAAATCCCCCTCTTCCAGCCCCCAACGGGCCCGCAGGGCATCGGTCTCCTCTTTGGGCCGCCGGACCGCCGGGGCCACTCCGTTCATCATAACGGTAATCTTTTTTTCGGAGACGCCGCCGTCGGTGAGGTTTTTGGCCGCCGCCGGGCTGACGGCGATAATCCGGTCAGCGTAGTGCTCGTTGACCAGCTTGTTGACCCACCGCCCCGGGGGATAGCGCAGCTTGGCCGGGACAGGAAAGGCGGAGTGGCGGCTGTACACCACCGGGATTCTGCACCGCTTGGCGGCAATGCGGCCCGACAGGCAGCCGTGGGTATGGACGATATCCGGCCGCAGGCTGCCCATCAGCTCCCGGAGCCGCTTCACGTCCGCTCTGTCATAGGAGCGGTCCGCAATGCCCGCCACCTCATGGACCTGCGCTCCAGTCTCCCGCAGCGGCGGGGCCAGCAGGCTGTCCCGGGGCAGGGCCACATGGGTCTCAAAGCGCTCCCGGTCGGAGCAGCCCAGATAGTTCAGCAGCACCCGGCCCGCGCCGCCGATGTTGGTGTCGCTGATAACATTCAGTACCTTTATCAAGCAAGCAGCCTCCCTTCGGGGAGCTGCTGCCGCTTGACGCACAGCGCTCCCAGAGCCAGATAGACCCAAAAAATAAACAGCACCCGATAGTTGTAAAAAGAGAAGTCGGTCATGGCCTGGACCATAAAGCCGCATACGCCGGAGGTAATGGCAATCTGATGGACACGGCTTGTCCAGTCCTTCTCCCGGCTGACGGCGGTGCACATCATACGGAAAAAGACAAAAATCAGAATCAGGAAAACGCCCAGGGCGGCAATGCCCACATCGCAGACAATCTGCAAAAACAGGTTGTGGGAGTGGGGCGCGGAGATACCGTTGAGACTGTAGGCGGGGTAGACCATGTTAAAGGCGTCCGGCCCCGGGCCGATGCCGCACAGCCAGTAGTCCTTCAGCATAGCCAGCGTGCCCATCCAGATGTACACCCGGTAGGAGGTGGAGGCGTCGGACAGGTTTCCGATGCTGGCAAACCGGGCGGTGACGGTATCGGGCAGGATCAGCCACAGCCCCGCCAGCACCACGGGGATCAACAGGATAAGCCGGGGGTTGAGCAGAATCACAAAGGCCGCCCCGGCAAAGAGCAGGCCCAGCCACGCCCCCCGGGAGAAGGTGAGCAGCATACAGATGCACATCACACCGCAGCAGCCAAAGTAAAATATCCGGCTGGACCAATTCCTGGCAGACAGCAGCTTGGCCCCGCCGATGGGAATGGCCAGAATCAGATACTGCCCCAGCATATTGGGGTTGTCCAGGGTGGCGGAGACCCGGAACTGAATGGAGGAGAACATGTCGCTGTCCACCCAGGCCTCCGACTGGTAGCCCCAGCGGAACACATACTGCAACATGCCGTAGACCGACAGGAGGGCCGCCGCCACAACCATAAAGGTGAGCAGGGTGTCCAGCTGGCTCCGGTTGGTGACGGCGTTATACAGCACCACCGAGAAGAGGATAAAGGCCACCGTGAGCAGACCCGGGTTTAAGCTGGAGTCCAGATTGACAGAGAAGAAGGTCCCCGCCATGTAGACGGCGGCGTAGAGCATCACATAGCGGTTGATGGGGGCCCAGGCCAGCCTGCGCTCCCGGTCCCGCACCAGGTTCAGCAGCAGGGAGCAGAGACCAACCGCAGCCATTCCCAGCACCGCCATGGTGGGAAACACAGGCGCAAAAACTGCCGGCATCATACACCAGAACCAGGTTTTGGTGAAGACGCTGCCGGCAAAGAGCCTGTCCAGTCTCAGCTTCTCATACAGCCAGCACAGCACACCCCGAACGGCGGACCACAGCTTGAAGAATATACTGCTCTCCGACACTCCGGCAGTCCACCCCTGGGGGTGGAGAAACCACTGAACCACTCCGCTGGACTGCCACTGCCTTCCGCACCAGGCGCACAGGGCCATCAATGCCTGCCAGAGCAGGCTGGCATTTAAAATATTTTTTGCCCGTTCCATAGCTTAACCTCGCTTCAGCGTCTTTTTTATCAGAGATACGCACAGCCCGGCCTCTTCCACCCGCAAAATCAGCGCCAGCAAAAAATAGAGGACGACGCCCAGCGCCGCGCAGGCGCCCAGGGCAAACAGCTCCCCCAGCTTGCCGCCGGGGAGAAGGGCTGAAAGCCCGACCAGCGCCCTGTACACGCACAGCCCCATCACAGCGGAAGCCAATGTCATTTTCAACAGGTCTGTCAGGGCTCCGCCGTCCAAAATTCTCCCCTCTCCCCGCTGGAGGGGAAGAAGGAGGAGCAGGGCATACACCGCGGCGGAGACCGCGGAGGTCAGTGCCAGTCCGGCCACCAAAAGCCGGCCGGTGAGGAGCTGGCACAGCACAAGATTCACCAGGATAGACACTCCTCCAGCCACCAGGGGCACCCGCCCCTGCTGCTTGGCGAAGTAGGCCCGGCTGAGGATGTTCTGGACCGCGTAGCCCGCCATACCCAGGGACATCCAGCTCAGGGCCGTGGATGTGATGCCGATGGAAAAGGCATCGAACTCTCCGCCGCCGTAGACAAGGGCGATCAGGGGCCGGGCTACCGCCATCAGCCCCGCCGACATGGGCAGCACAAAAAACAGGCAGACCCGCAGAGTCTGGCGGATGGTATTCTGAAACTCGCCCTCCCGCCCTCCGGCGGTAAGCCGGGAAAGCTTTGGGAAAATCACATTGGTCACAGACAGGATAAAGGTTCCGGAGATGACCAGATACAGGTTGGAGGCATATTCCAGAGCGGACATGCCCGCCCCCTCGTAAAGCTGGGAGCCAAACCGGCCGTTGATGGCCTGGTTGATGGGCTGCACCCAGGTGGACACCATCACCGGCCCCATGAGGGCAAAAACCTTTTTCATGCCCTCAGACCTCACATCCAGCCCAGGCCGGTAGCGGTAGCCCAGCCGGCACAGGGGCGGAACAAGAATCGCCCCCTGGAGGAACCAGCCCAGCAGATAGGCCCCGGCCAGACCGAAGATGCCCAGCCGGACATCCAGCGTGAAAAAGTAGAGGATAATCACCGTGTTAGACACCGCCGACATGAGGGCGGGGGCGGTAAAATGGTCCTGGGCCTGAAGCACCCCCACCAGAGAGAAGGCTACGCCGGAGAAAAACACGGTGGGGAACATCACACGGGTGAGGGAGACGGCCAATTCGGTGGTGGCGGGGTCCGGGTAGTCGGTAAAGAGGGCCACCAGGGGCTGGGGAATCGCCATCCCCACCAGGGAGAGGACCCCGGTGAGCAGGGCGATGACAGTAATAAAGCTGCCGGCAAACCGGAAGGCCTCCCGCTTTCCCTTTTTGGTCAAATATTCGCTGAACACCGGGATAAAACAGGCGGCAATGGCAGAAGCAAACACCGCGTCGAAAAATACCCGGGGGATGCGGCTGGCGGTAAAAAAGGCGTTGGCGGCGGGGCCCGTGCTGTAGTGGACGGCCAGCAGACGGTCCCGGTACAGGCCCAGCACCTTGCCGATGAGGGTGACCGCCATCATAAAGCTGATGGTTTTTGCCGCGCTGTTTTGCTCCTCCAGAGTGCCCACCTCCCCACAAGAAAAATTTGGCGCAAGGACAGAATCAGTATATTTTACATCATGCGCACGCTTTTTTCAACCGGAGATTCCTTAATGTTTTGTGAACATCATATTCAGCGGCCGCAGTCCCCCGCCCCGTTTTTTCCCATTGAAACTCCATGACTGCTCTGCTATAATGTAAAGCGTACGTTTTGACACATATACGCAAAGGAGTCTACCCATGAGACATACCACATCCTTCCCCCGCCGTGCGGCGGCATTTTTCCTGGCATTTCTTCTCCTCCTGCCCACGGCCTACGCCACCGCGGGAGAGCGGAAAATACAGACCTCCACCCAGATTGTGGACGGCCTGACCTATAAAAATACCGTCACCGAAAACGGCGGCAGCCGGGTGGAGAGCTTCTCCCTGGAGCTGTCCCCCGACAGCGTGGCCCGGCCCATCCTGCTCCAGGGCTCGGGCACCATTTACGCCGGCGCCAGCATCAACAAGGCGGTATCCAGCGCCCAGGAAGCCGGTTACCATGTGCTGGGCGCCATCAACACCGACTTTTTCTCCATGTCCACCGGCGTGCCCATCGGAATGGTCATTGAGGACGGCATCTATAAGTCCAGCAACGACGGCGAAAACGCCATGGCCATCAGCGACAGCGGCATCTCTATTGTGGAGCGCCCCCAGGTTACCATGTCTCTGTATGACCAGAATACCGGTCTCACCGTAATTCCGGACAACTTCAACAAGGCCCGCCACGAGATTGGCGGCATCTACCTGCTGAACGGATACTTTTCCACCGTCTCCACCCGCAGCGAAGGCAGCGGCTGGTACGTCCGCATGAAGGCCCTCCCCGACGCCCACACCGGAAAAGCGCCCGAGCTCACCATCAACTCCTCCCTCACCCTGCAAGTGACGGAGCTGCTCCTCTCCGACCAGTCCATCGTCATCGGCCCGGACGAGTACATTCTCACCGCCGCCGACCCCTCTAACCGCAGCGACGCCTTTTCCGCCTTCCAGGTGGGAGACACCATCACTCTGTCCACCTCCTGTCTCGATCCCGTCCTGTCCGAAGCCCAGTGGGCCTGCGGCGTGGGGGACATTATGGTGCGCGGCGGCGCCATCACCGACTCCTCCTCCTGGACTTACGCCAAGGACGGCCGGCAGCCCCGCTCCGCCATGGGCATCCGCCCTGACGGCACCGCGGTTTTCTACGCTGTGGACGGCCGGCAGTCGGGCTATTCCGTGGGTCTCAGCCAGTACAACCTGGCCGACGAGCTGCTCAGCCAGGGCTGCACCACCGCCGTCAACCTGGACGGCGGCGGCTCCACCTCCCTGTCCGTCTGGGTGCCTGGGCAGACCGGCCCCGCCATGCAGAACAAGTCCTCTGACAGCCGGCCCCGGAGCTGCGCCACCTACCTGCTGCTGGTCACCGACCAGCGGGGAGACGGCACGCCCCGGCGGCTGGCCCCCAAGGAAAACGGCATGACCGTTCTCTCCGGCTCCTCCCTCCCCCTGCCCCAGGCCGCCGCCATTGACGCGGGACTCAACCCCGTCTCCGCCAACCTGGACGGACTGACCTACACCTCCCTGAGCGGCCTGGGAACCGTGTCCGGCGGGGTCTACACCGCCGGAGGGTACGCCGGAACCGACACCCTGCGCATCACCGCCGGCAATCTTGAAGGCTCCGCCCAGGTCCATGTGGTAAACCAGCTCACCGAGCTTAAAATCACCCGGTCAGGCAGCTCCTCCGCCCTCACCTCTCTGTCCGTCAAGCCGGGGCAGCAGATTCAGCTGGCCGCTTCCGGCGCCTACTGGGGCCGCACCGCCCTGCGGGACTTCACCGGTGTGAGCGTCAGCGTTCAGGGCGGCGTGGGCACGGTGGACCAAAACGGCCTGTTTACCGTCGCCCAAACCCTGAACGGCAGCGGCTCCATCACCTTCTCCGCCGGCGGACTGAGTCACACCATACAGGTCTCCTCCAGCTACATCCACAACGACGTGCAGCCCGGTCACTGGGCCTACAACGCAGTGGAGTACTGCTACCAGAAGGGGGTATGCAGCGGCATCAGCTCCACCCAGTTCGGCCCGGACAACTCCATGATCCGTGGGGACTTCATGCTCATGCTCTACAACGCCGCCGGCCGGCCGGCCGTCAGCACCCCCTGCACCTTTACCGACGTATCCCAGAGCGACTACTACTACACCGCCCTGGCCTGGGCCCAGGGCAAGGGCCTGGCTTCGGGCACAGGGGGCGGCGGCTTCTCCCCCAGGGACAAAATCACCCGGGAACAGGCCTTCTCCCTCCTCCACCGCTACCTGCCCATCATCGGCAAAGACTGTCCCGACGGGGACCTGTCTGTGCTCAACCAGTTCAAAGACAGCAAGAGCATCGCCGGCTACGCCAGGACGGCGGCCGCCACCCTGGTGTCTCAGGGGCTGGCCTCGGGCAGCGGCGGAAACCTGGACCCCAAGGGCACCCTGACCCGGGCCCAGATGGCCTCCCTGCTCTACCGCGTACTGGAGCACACCCCCATTCAGACCGACCCCACCACCCCTGTTGACCCCGTTTCTCCCGGCAACTACGCCCTGGCTCTGGACCAGAGCCAGCTCACCCTGGCATCCGGCGGCAGCGCCACCCTGAAGGCCGTCATTCTGCCCGCGGTGTCCAACGCCGCCGTCACCTGGACCAGCAGCAACCCCGACGCGGCCGTGGTCTCCTCCACCGGCATGGTAACCAACCTGTATCCCGGCACAGGGAACGCCGCCGTCACCATCACCGCCAGCTGGAACGGCCTGACCTCCAGCTGCACCGTCACCTGCCAGCAGGCCCAGCACACCGGCACCGTCACCAACGCGGAGAACGGTCTCAACGTCCGCTCCGGCCCCGGCTCTGACTACGGCCGGGTGGGCGGCCTGAAGCCCGACGCCAGTGTGGTGGTTCTGGGCCAGCAGGAGGGCTGGTATCAGGTCCTCTTCCGCAACCCCGACGGCCAGGCCGCCATCGGCTATGTGTCCGCGGACTACCTCACGCTGAACCGGTAACAAAAAAATCCCCCTTGTAAAAGGGGGATTTTGCAGACTGTCAAAAAAGCCCCCCTCTCAGAGGGGGGTGGCACGGCGGAGCCGTGACGGGGGGAGTTTTGAAGCAAAAAAGTGACATTGATTTGTTGCTTTACTCCCTCAGTCACCGCCTTCGGCGGCGACAGCTCCCTCAAAGAGGGAGCCTTAGAGGGCGGTAGAGAGTTTTTCGACAAGCTGAAAAATCCCCCTTGTAAAAGGGGGATTTTACTATCTTCACCATTTGGGAATTTCTACATCCTTTACACATTTTCCTCTTGTATTATCCGACAAAATATGCTATACTATCCTCACGAGGCAAATAAAGGCAGAGCGTGAGGTGCCGTCAACACCCCACGCTCCTGCGGGGGTGTGCAAGCACCCACACAACAGCATTGCTGTACCAGCTCCTATTATAACGGTTTTCCCCTCTCTTTTCAAGGCCCGTTATAAAGAGTTTGTGTCTTGACATATGCGGTGTGGGTATTCAAAACCCACGCCGCTTATATTTGTCTCGGCGGGAAAACCTGCGCGGGGAGTTTGATCCCTCCTCAAAGTGCGCTCCCCCCGCGGGCGGAACCGCTGAGAAAACAAAGAGACGGCCTGTAACGGCTGTCTCTTGGAATGGTTGTAGCTTATGCCTGATTATCAAAAGATGTACCTGACCATGGTCCGGGCCAACGCGCAAGCTGTTGACATTTTAATCAAGGCCCAGCTCGAATGCGAGGAGCTGTATATCTCCTCACCGGAGCCTGAGGTCACAGCGTTGGAGTTCAACCCTCAAAGCCCTCTTGGATAAGGGGGCTTTTTTTGTGCTCTCTACTCCAGGTCCTCAATCTGCATCCGTTTCAAATCCTCCAGGGTATCCCGCCGGCCCTTGTAGTGCAGCCAGATGCCGCCAAACACCGCCGTGGGGATATTGCTCACCAGGAAGACCACGCCGGCGACGATCAGGGTTCTGGGGTGGAACTCCACCTCCACCCGCTCCTCGGCCCCTGTCTGGGCCGGGACTTCCTGCCCGTTAGGCCCCACATAGCTCGCGCCGCCGGTGACGATGGCGCCGCGGACAGCGCCGAACGCAGCCAGGCTCAGCGTCAGCAGCAGGGACAGCGCCAGGGAGATGCCCGGCAGGATGAGCCCCAGCTTCACGTTCTTCCGGCACAGCCACACCTGCAAAGCCACCAGCAGAGCGATGGGGAGCATCATCACAAACAGATAGATAATCAGGCCAAAAATGCCCGCAACAGAAGCCATTGCCATTACGATTCCTCCTTATTCCTCGTCTTCTTATACTCCGCAATCAGGACCTTGGCGGTGTCCAGGTCCAGTTTTTCGTTCATCGCCAGCCGCTTGATGGTGGCGATGTAGGGGTCGGCGGCGGTGTTCTCCGTCAGCTTGATTTTCTGGATCAGCCGGTCCAGCCGCAGGCGCACCGTGGGGTAGGTGACGCCGTACTGTCCGGCCACCTCCTTCAGCGACCCGGAAGCCAGGATGAACTTCTTAATAAAGGCCACGTCCTCCTCCTCCAGCCCGGCCATCCACTCGGGCAGCAGTTCCATCGCCATGGACACACCTCCTCTCTGTAGGTTCAGTATACACTTTAACATTATTAAAGTCAAGCTTTAATTTTGTTTTTCTTTTTGTTAAAAAATTCCCCGCCACCCGGCGGGGAATTTTTACGCCTTCTTCCGCAAAAAGGAAAATTTTGTCTCGGAGCACAGCACCCCCACGAAGATGAGGGCAAAGCCGGCCAGCAGCCGGGGCGTGAGGGGGTCGCCGTAGAAGATCACCGCCAGAATCACCCCGAACACCGCCTCCAGAGAGAGGATCACCGCGGCGGGGGCGGGCTCCGACCACACCAGCCCCACGTTCATCAGCACCAGACAGACGGCGGTAGCCATAACGCACAGGTAGATCATGGGCCAGATCACCTCCGCCCGGGTCAGGGCGGAGAACTGAAAGGTTTCAGTGGTCAGGGCCAGCACCCAGGCGCACAGGCCCACGGCAGCCAGCTGGACCACGGTGAAGAGCATCACGTCCTTCCCCCGCCCCAGCCGGGCCACGGCGATGATGTTGGCGGCACAGAATACCGCCCCCAGCAGGGTGAAGCCGTCGCCCACAGAGATGGTCAGCGTCTCAGTGAGGGACACCAGCCCCACCCCCGCGATGCACAGCAGGGCGGCGGCCACATTGTACCGGTCAGGCCGCTCCCGGAACAGGAGCCAGGCCATGAACGGGACAATCACGCAGTACACCGCCGACAAAAAAGCGTTGTTGGACGCGGTGGTGGTCTCCAACCCCACCGTCTGGGCCCAGTAGACCCCAAACAGCAGCAGCCCCGCCAGACCGCCCCGCCACAGGTAGTCCGGGGAAAAGTCCTTCCAGTGCCGCCAGCTGAACAGAGCCACCAGGGGCGTCCCCACGGTAAAGCGGATGGCGATCAGATAGCCGGTGGGGATGTTGTCCAGGGCGCCCTTCATCAGCATAAAGGACGCCCCCCAGAAAAAGGCCGCGGCAAACAGCATGGGCTTGGCCAGCCGTTTCATGGTCCTGTCGGTCACTTCATCAGCTCCAGATCATTCATTTTTTATGTAAGAAGGAAAATTTTGTCTCGGAGCACACCACCGCCACAAAAATCAGGGCAAACCCGGCCAGCAGCCGGCCGGTAATGGGGTCGCCGTAGAAGATGACGGAGGAGGCCACCCCGAACACCGACTCCAGAGAGAGGATCACCGAAGCGGAAGCGGGGTCGGACCACACCATGCCCACGTTCTGGAACAACAGGGCCACGGTGGTGGCCATAACGCACAGGTAGAGCATGGGCAGCAGGAGGGCGGGGTCAGTGAGGGCGGCGGCGGGGAAGGTCTCGGTAAATCCCCCGCAAATCCAGGCGTAGAGGGCGGCAAAGGCGAACTGGAACACGGTAAGCAGGGTGATGTCCTTCTCCGGGGACACCTTGGCCACCGCCACGATGTGGCTGGCATAGAACACGGCGCACAGCAGGGTGAGCAGGTCGCCGGTGTTGATGGTCAGCTCCTCTGTGAGGGACACCAGCCCCACCCCGGTAACGCACAGCAGGGCGGCGGCGATGTTGTACCGGTCGGGCCGCAGCTTCACCACCGCCCAGGTGAGGAAGGGGACGATCACGCAGTACACCGCCGTGAGGAAGGCGTTTTTGGAGGGGGTGGTCTGAGCCAGGCCGAAGGTCTGTACCGAGTAGGCCAGAAACAGGAAGCCGCCGATGACCGCCCCCCTCCACAGGTAGTCCGGGGTGAAAGCCTTCCAGCGCTTCCAGGCGATCAGGGCCAGCAGGACCGCCCCGGCGGTAAACCGGACGGCCAGCAGAAAGAACACCGGCATCACGTCCAGGGCGTTCTTCATAATGAAAAAGGAGGTGCCCCAGATGAGGGCAGCCCCGAAGAGCATGGGTTTGGCCAGCATACGCATGGTTTTGTCTGACACGGGAATCAACTCCAGATTGCAAAATTGGTTTGGGGTATGGTATGATAAGCGAAAAGGGGGCAGACAGATGGACATCCTCACAAGAGAGTTCTACAGCCGGGACACCCTCACGGTGGCCCGGGACCTGCTGGGCCGGGACATCGTCCGGGTGCTGGAGGACGGGACAGAGCTGGTCTGTCGGATTACCGAGACCGAAGCCTACATCGGCCGGCTGGACAAAGCCTGCCACGCCTACGGCGGCAAGCGCACCCCCCGGACTGAAACCCTGTTCGCCCCGCCGGGGACGGCCTATATCTATCTCATCTACGGCATGTACCACTGTCTCAACTTTGTCACCGAGGAGGAGGGGGAGCCCGCCGCCGTTTTAATTCGGGGGGCGGTCCCTGTCGCAAACGGGGACATTATATCAAAAAACCGCTTCGGTTGCAAGGAAAAAGATATGACCGCCTATCAGCGGAAGAACTTCCTCAACGGCCCCGGCAAGCTGTGCCGGGGACTGGACCTCACCCGGGCCCAGAACGGCCTTGACCTGACCGGCCCCGCCGGCGGGCTGTACATCCTCCCCGGCGCGCCCCCGGCCCCGGCGGCGGTCCGGACGGGAAAGCGCATCGGCATCGACTACGCCGAGGAGGCGGTACACTTCCCCTGGCGGTTCTTGACAGGAAATGTCTAGACAAAAAAGAGAATATTTGTTATAATAACCTTAACTTAGAAATATAATGATAGGAGCGGTTTAAATGTCCAGTGGCAGCAATGCACAACCGGCAGTTGATTTTGCTCTGACTGAGTTAAGGCTTGCACAGGCGGCGCTTGGCGTGGACATTGCTCAGGCAATTTTGAATTTAGTACTGCTGATTGTAACTGGTGTGTCTGTTTACTATGCCTTTCGAGCTTATCGTCATCAAAAGGAGCGGGCTAAAAAGGACGCCGCCTGTGAACTGGCTCGGTACTATGCTCATGACATTATTCATCGTTCTACGTTCTTAAGCTATACCATTACCCAGTGCGGTATTGCTCAAAAGATCAAGGATCTGTTTGCTCTTGAGAAACTAAAGGACTTTAGCCTTTCAGAACGGAATCGCCTGTTGCAGGAAAATGGTCTCTCTCCCTCCCAGGTCGAAGAAGTGTCAAAGGAACTGGTTATGCTTGATCCATGGGTAATCTACGATGGAATGATTCGTAACGCTAAATCTGAGGAAGAACGAAACACTCTAGCTGCCGAATACTTAGAAACTTCTGATATAAAAGCTAAGCCTAAAATAAAGAATCGTGACCTATTGCTGCGTACATTTGTTGGCGAAGTTAATATGTTGCTCAATGATTTAGAGTGGTTTGCTATGAGCTGCCAGTATGGCTTGGCTGATGAAGAGATGTTATATCAGTCCCTACATTCAACGTTTCTATCTCAAATCTGGATGCTTTATAATCATATCTGCCTTGCCAATTATAGTAGTGAAGATAAGCTGTTTACAAACGTGATTTGGCTCTTCAACTTGTGGCGGGACAGGCTAAAGAATCTTCAGGGCGAGAATCAAGAAGAAGCAAAGCGAATTAGTCAAGAAATTGAACACAAGGAACTGGAACTGGCTGAAGCAAGAAAAAAAGCACAGCAAATGGAACCGAAAATTCACATAGGCAAACAACTAAAATAATTTTATTTTCCTGTTTGCTGTTGACATTCATTTAAATTTCCGTATATAATAAAGATAGGGAATATAGGAAGGAGTGATACTATGTGGTCTCCGAGTATTGAGATTTTAAATCCCTATGTTGCCACCATGGAGAGCATTGCAAAAGAGCTGAAAGAAAAAGAGGAAGGCAAAGAATAAATTATCATATAAATGATGATTAAAAAACCAGGCTCCTTAAACGGGAGCCTGGTTTCTTTATCGTTAGTCCGCCGTAATAACGCGCACCTGCTGGCCTGTGGGGTCAACATAGATGGAGAAGGTATCGGAGTAGGTGCGGATGGACGCCAGGCGGCCGGTGCCGGTGTCGTTTACGCCGCCATGCAGCCAGTTGTCTCTGGACACCGTGTTGCCGGTGCGGTTGTAGTAACACTCCACATCGTCGGCAATGCGGTAGGTCTTGCCGTTGACGTCTACATAGGGGACGCCCTGGCTCTCGAAAAAGTCGCCGGACTTTACGCTGTGGATGGCGGTGAGCTGGACGATGGAGCGGATGGTGTACCTGCCCTTGTCGTTTTCTCCGCCTGCCAAGGGTTTTCCAAGGACTACACCCACCATATCGCCGCTGCGGCCCTTGTAGGTGGTGGCGAGGGTAAATTTGATTTCCTGGCTGCCGTTGCGCAAACTCCAGGTGTACTTTGTCTTTTCGGGTACTGCGGGTTGGGGTTTAACGATTACTTCACCCTTATCATTTGTTTCTTCTTTAATTTCTGGTTGCGCTTCCTGCGTGACCTCATATCCCCCCACCATCATGCCGTAGATGTAGGCGGTGCCGGTGACGTCGTTGAGGATGATGTAGTCCACATACCCGGAGCTGTCGGTGTGGTAGCCCGTCACCTTCTCGGCGGAGACGGTGGCCATCTCCAGGCTGCCCCGGTCTATGGGCCGCATGGAGCCGCCCTTTACCTGCTCATAGATGCGCACGCCAGAGGAGACTGTGAGCTTGCCCAGCTTCATGCCGGCCACATCGAAGTTACCGGGGGCCCGGTTGGTGGGCAGCTTGCTGACGGAGTATTTCTCCCGGCCGGCGGAGACAATCACCGGCTCTTCCTCCATCACGCTGGAGGTGTTGGACACCCCGCCGCTCAGCTTCTTGGTTGTGCCGTCGGGCAGGAAGATGGATACGCTCTCCCCCTTTATAAAGCCCACGGCGGTGGAGCGGGTCTGGGCGGAGGGCTTCACAATGCCGGCCACGTTGCCGTCGGCGGTGAGGAGGAGGGAGACGCTGTCGCCGGGCTTGGCGTCGCCAATGGTATCCCAGGCGCTCTCCAATACGGTGAGCTCCTCGCCGTCCTTCACCAGCTTGATTTTCTCAGGGGCCTTGGGGTTGGGGGCGGGGTCGGTGTAGACGGCGGTCATGCGCAGGTCGGAGACAATCAGGGTGTTGCTGATGGCGTCGTAGGTGACCACGTCGTAGGGCTTAATCTGAGACAGGGTGATGGGCTGGCGGTTCTTCAAAATCTTGAAGTTGGATGCCCCGCCGGTAAGCCGGTGGAAGGTGGCGGTGGTGACATTGCCCTGGACCACCACGGCGTCGGTGCTGGAGGTGGTGGAGCCGCTGGCGGAGTAGATGGCCACAATCTTGCCCTTCTCAGAGTACATGGTAAGCTGCGTGCCCGAGCTGAGGGAGGTGTAGGCTTCGCTGTAGTTTTTGCCCTCCCCGTCTCCCGAAGCATACACCAGAGCGGAGCCGGAGATGGTGTACTGCTGGCCGCTGCCCGACTTCACATAGCCGGGCTGGGCGTCGCCGTTGAGGACGATGGTGGTGGCGGTGCTCTTGTCGGGGACAAAGGTGACAACCTCCTTGTTATTGTCCAGCACCAGATAGCCCCGCCGGCCCTGGAGGGCGGTGACATTGCCGTCGCCGTGGGCGGGGAGGAAGGCCTCGGAGTTTTTATCGCTGGTGGTGCGGATGGCGCCGATGGTGCTGCCGTCGTCCGCTTCCACGTTGACAGCCAGGATGATGGTCTTCTTCTCGTCCGCCACCTGGCCGATGGTGGTGTAGTAGGGCTTGCCCTCCTTGGTCTTGCAGGACAGGGCGTTGACAAACAGCCGGGCCGCCTGGCCCCGGTTGATGTGGGTGGAGGAGCCCACGTCCAGCCCGTCAAGCAGGCCGATGGACTTGGCCAGGTCCATGTAGCCCTGGGGCCACACCGCTCCCGCTTCCCGGCTGGTGTAGCCCAGGGCGCGCAGGAGGATGGTAACCGCCTCGGCCAGAGAGATGTTGTCGTCAGGCAGGAACCGGCCGTCCCCCACGCCGGAGATCAGGGGAACCCCCTTGCCGTCCTCCCCGCCGCTCTCTTTCACGAAGAGGGAGGGGTCCGATGCGGCCAGATTGATGTAGCTGCGGGCCCAGTGGCTGCCCTTCACGTCGGAAAAGATGGTGCGGGTGGCATACCGGGGGGCCTCCTCCCCCTTCTGGAGGAAGGTGACCACCATGGTACAGAACTGGGCACGGGTCAGGGCGCCCCCGGGGTTGAACATATTGCCGCCGGTGCCGCTGACCACCCCCATCAGCCGCAGGATGTCAGCGTTGACGGCAGTATCGGGGTCGGTGACGTCAATAAAGGACCCCGGCGCCGCCGATGCCGGCAGCACCACCAGGGACAGGGCCAGCGCCGCGGTGAGGAGGGCCGCTGTCAGCCGTTTGATCGTTCTCATGCTGTTCACGCTCCTTATAATGCGTTTGTAGGGACGCATCACGATGCGTCCGTTTATCGTTTATGCACGTCACGTCCGTTTATCGTTTCTGTATACGGCCAGGGAGATGGGCGGACGCTTCTTGAAGCGTCCCTACAGAGCTGCGTCTTTTAATCCGCCCGCAGCGCCACCACCGGCTGGAGCCCGGAGGCCTTGATGGCGGGGTACATACCGAAGATGACGCCCAGCACCACCGAGAAGGCGAAGGCCCCAAAGGCGATGAAGGGCTCGGGCATGAGGATGATCCCCTCAAACACGTCGCTCATCAGCTTGCCGGCGATCATGGTGCCCACATAGCCGATACCGATGCCGATGAGCCCGCCGATGGAACAGATCACCGCCGCCTCAATGAGGAACTGGGTGATGATGCTGGACCGCTCCGCGCCGATGGCCTTGCGGATGCCGATTTCCCGGGTGCGCTCGGTAACGGTAACCAGCATGATGTTCATAATGCCAATACCGCCCACCAGCAGGGAGATGCCCGCGATGGCTCCCATCACCAGGGACTGCATCAGGTTGGCCTTCTGCTGGTTCTCCGCCGCGCTGTTGTCGCTGCCCAGGTCGTAGTTGCCGTTCATCCGGTTGCCGTCGGCGTCCTTGGGGAACATGCCGTTGAGGTAGGCGGTGAGCAGGGTCATGGCTTTGACCGTGGACTGCGCGTCCCGGGCCTTGATGACATACTGGTTCATGTCGTAGTTGTTGTTCATGGTGCGGTTAAAGGTGTGGGGAATGACAATCGTGTTGTCCATCTGGACTAGGTCCATCTTCTTATACCAGCCCACCACCTGGAAGGGGTCGCCGTTAAGTGTGATGGTCTCCCCCACCGGGTCGGTAAAGCCGAAGAGCTGCTCCTTGGCCCCAGCTCCCAGCATGCACACCGGCAGGGTCTTCTCCACCTCCAGATAGGACATCTCCCGGCCGTTGGCCAGCTTGTAGTTGTTGCACACCCCGTACTGCTCCGAGCCCAGATAGACGTGGAGCATGGTGGACCAGGGGTCCACCCCCGGAACATCCCAGTTGATGTTGTCCCAGTCGTTGGTCTTTATGGTCTTGGCTCCGTACTGGATGGTCACTGTGTCGTTGATCTCCGCGTTTGGGGTGATGCCGCTGATGTACTGGTTGAGAGACAGGCAGTAGTCCATCACCCTCTGTATGCTCTCGCCGCCGTCCCAGGCGTAGAGGTAGAGGTTAATCTTGTTTTCACCCATCTTTTCAAAGTATTCCAGGTTCTTTTTGGCCTGGCCCTGCATCACCGACACCATAATCACCACCGACGCCACGCCGATGATAATGCCCAGCATGGTGAGAAAGGACCGGGTCTTTTTCAGGGCGATGGATTTGAAGGCCATTTTAAAGGCCTGCCACAGGTTCATTCCCAGTCCACCTCCTGCTGTTTGTCCGAAATGATCTTGCCGTCAGACAGCCGCACCACCCGCCGGGCGGTGGCGGCGATGCCGTCGTCATGGGTAATGAGGAGGATGGTGGTCCCCCCGCGGTACAAATCCCGCAGAATCTCCAGCACATGCTTGCCCGTTTTGGAGTCCAGGGCGCCGGTGGGCTCGTCGGCCATGATGATGGGGGGCGCGGTGGCGATGGCCCGGGCGATGGCCACCCGCTGCTGCTGGCCGCCCGACATCTCCGAGGGCCGGTGGTGGGCCCGGTCGTCCATGCCCACCTTGGCCAGGGCCTCCATGGCCATGTCCTCCCGGTCGAAGACCGACACCCCGCGGTAGATCAGGGGCAGGGTCACGTTCTCCAGGGCGTCCAGCTCCTGAATCAGGTTATAGCCCTGAAAGATGAAGCCGATTTCCCGGTTGCGGATGCGGGCCAGCTGCTTGTCGGAGAGGGAGCCAATATCGGTGCCGTCCAGGTGGTACTCCCCATAGGTGGGGATATCCAGACAGCCCAGCACATTCATCATGGTGGACTTGCCGGAGCCCGACTGGCCCACAATGGCTACGAACTCCCCCTTGTCAATCTGGAGGGAGACGCCGTCCAGCGCCCGCACCTCGCTCTCCTTTCCCTCATTGTATATCTTATAGAGGTTTTGAATTTCAATCAGCATGGCATCACCTCATCAGCCCCAACCGCTGCTGTAGTCGGTCACGGTGTAGTTGAGGAACACCATTTCCCCCGCATCCACGCCGGAGATGATCTCCACATTCTGGGTATCGGCCAGGCCGGTCTCCACGATAACGGGGTAGTAGCCCTCCTCCGGGGTGGGGTAGGTGCGCTTCTGTCCCATCTCCAGCTCAGGGTATTTCAGCTCCGGAATTTCGTCGGGCGCCTCGTCCCGCTGGACAAAGACCACGGCACACCGCTCGTCATCCATGTTACTGAAATACTGCACGCAGGCGTTGGGCACCATCACACACTCCGCCGACTCGCTGGTGACAAAGGAATATTGCAGGGTCATACCCTCCATCAGCGCGCCGCCGAAGTTGTCCACCGTCAGGGTGACGGGATAGTTGGTACCGCCGCCGGAGCCTCCGCCCATCATGCCGTCGCCCCCCTGTCCCCCGGACATGTCGATAGAGGTGACCAGACCCTGGAAGACATTGTCGCTCCAGTCCTTCAGCTCCACATAGCTGCCCGGCTTGATAAAGGAGATGTTCTGGTCGTTTACGTTGATGGTGACCAGCATGGTCACGTTGTTGGAGATCATAATCACCGTGTCGCCGCTCTTGACCTCCTGGCCCTCCACCAGGTTGCAGGAGGTGACGGTGCCGTCGATGGGGGCCACGGCGTTGAAGTCGGCCATGGCTTTCATGGCCTCGTCCAGCTTGATCTGCTGGGCCTGAATCTTCTCGTCAATGGTGGACGACCCTAAGTACAGCAGCTCCTCCCCTGCGGAGACATTGGCGTAGTTGAGCAGGTTGCCCTGGCCCGCCACCGGGCCGGCGGCCTTGGTAATGATATCCCGGGTCTCATAGAACTGGGTCTGGCCGTTCTCGTAGGGGTAAATCTCCGAGCCGTCGGAGGCGGTGAGGACGGCGGAGGCGTCCATGCCGGCGGTGAGGGTGCCCGGGTTGTCAAAGACAATTTCCGCCTCGAAGTGGACCGCCCCCTCGGGGGAGATGAAACTGACCCGGTTGACTTTCTCCATCCGGCCGGTGAAGGTCTTCATCACCGCGGGGATGGACACGTCCACGCTCTGGCCCGCCCAGATTTCCCCCTCGTAGGCGTAGCTGAAGTAGAGGGAGAGCTTCAGCTTCTTGTCGTTGACCAGCGTGGCCACCTTGGTGCCCTCGCCCACCTGCTGATCAATCTGGAACTCCTCCACATCTATCAGCTTGCCGGCAAAGGGGGCCCGGACGGTGAGGTTGTTGGCCTCCTCCAGCAGTTTATCCATCTCCTCCTGGGCCTTGGAGAGCTCGGTCTCCGCCGCCTCACTGTAGATGGTGTACAGTGGGTCGCCGGCCATAACGGTCTGCCCGCCGGCCACAAAGACCTCCTGCACCACGCCGCTCTGCGTCAGGGTGATGGCGGCCGACTCCTTGGCCCGGGCGCTGCCCCGGCCGGACACCTTGCTCTGGATGGTGCCAATCTCGGCGGGCTGGGCGTAGATCTCCCCCAGCTCCGAGTCGTCGTCGGTGAGGAAGCGGTACAGGACGAAGCCCCCGCCTCCGAAAATCGCGGCGGCCACCCCCAGGGCGATAAGCCGCTTGACAATCTTCTGCCGGCCCTTCCCCGCCGGCTTTTTTACAGGGGGCTTGGGGGACGTGGCCGGCCCGTTTACTGTGGATTCATCCGTCTCCGGCGCAGGGGCGGCTGTCTGGTTTTCTTTCACTTCTGGCATAGCGGCTTCCTCCTATTTTCAGCAGCCTGCCCCCGCAATGCGGGACAGGTCCAACTTGTACGCACTTCTCCATTATATGCCCGTTCCCCGGGGGTATCAACTACAAGGCGGTTACAATTTATGTTAAGATTTCCTTAAGGTTGGGCTTTCAGCCCCGCTCTTTTTAATATAGACGCAGGAAAATGGGGAAAGTTCCCTGTCCGGGAAAATTTTTCATAAACAAACGGAACCCCTCGAAGAGGGGCCGCTCTTCGGGGCGTTCCGTTTTGGGGGATACACAGAAAATTTTTAAGCCCTGGTCATGCTGACAAACCTACAGAATATTACCACGGGAACATTCCGCCGTAAGGCCACTCGTAGTAGTAGCCGTTCCCCTGGGAGGGCTGCTGCTGGTTCTCCTGGCGCGGGTTGTTGGCTTCGGTTTCGGCGTTCTTCTCGTCAAAGGTGATGGTCAGCTCCAGTTCCTGCTGACTGCGGATGACGGTGAGGGTAGCCTTGTCACCCGCCTTGTAGCCGGTGGTCAGGGCGGCGGTGAGGGCAGAGGAGGAGTCGATGGCGGTGTCGTCGATGGCGACAATGATATCGTTGACCTGGAGCCCCGCCCTCTGGGCGCAGGAGCCCTCGGCCACATAGGACACGGCGGCGCCGGCGGAGATGCCGTACCGCTGGGCCTCGGAGGACACATTGGCCACCTGAACGCCCATATAGGGCTTGCCGGTGACATAGCCGTGGGTAATGAGGTCGGCCAAGATGGTCTTTACGTCGTTGATGGGCAGAACAAAGCCCAGGCCCTCGGCGTTGACGCCGGAGGAGGATTGGGTGTATTTGGCGGTGGTGATGCCGACAACATTGCCGTAGCTGTCAAAGAGGGGGCCGCCCGAGTTGCCCGGGTTGATGGCACAGTTGGTCTGAAATACGTTCAGAGTGGTGCTGCTGCCGTTCTCACCGGTAGTAATCAGCCGGTCCAGGGCGGAGACCAGGCCGTCGGTGAGGGAGTAGGTCAGCTCGCCCAGGGGATTGCCGATGGCGTAGACCTTCTCGCCCACCACCAGCTTGTCGCTGTCCCCCAGGATGACGGGGGTGAGACCGCTGGCTTCAATTTTGATGACGGCCACGTCGTTGTCCTTCTCCCCGCCCACCAGCTTGGCGTCGTACTTGTCGCCGTTGGCGAAGGAGACCTCAATGGAGACACTCCCGGTGTCGTCCTCGGCCGCTTCCTCAATGACGTGGTAGTTGGTGGCGATGTAGCCGTCCTGACTGAGGACAAAGCCGGAGCCCGAGGCGGCAGAGGTGGTGGTCTGTCCCCAGATGTTCTGGGTGGTGTTCACCGTAATGCCCACACAGGAGCCCAGGTTGGCGGCGTAGAGCTGCTCCGGGGTCATGGGCTGGCCGTTGTTGGCGTTCACAATGGTCTCCACCTGGGGGCGATCCCCCTCGTAAATGGCTACGCGGTTGTCCGAGACGGAAAGCTGGGGGGCAAACCGCTGGTAGAGATAGGCGCCGCCCACGCCGGCGGAACCGCCCGCCAGAGTGCAGGCCAGCACCAGGGCCACCACCTTGGCCGCGCCGCCCTTCTTCCGTTTGGGCGGCTTCATGCCGCCGGCGGAGAAGGGGGTGCCGGGCATACTGGGCTCCGGGTCCACATAGCCGCCAAAGCCGCCCCGGTAACCGTCGTTTTCACTGTTGTAAAAGTTGAATTCACTCATGATACAAACGCTCCTTTCAAAGCGGGATATTTCAGGCTTGCCCTGGAACTGTGGTTATCATAACCCTAAAATATGAAAAAAGCATGAAGAAAAACAGATATATTTTTGAATTTTTACGGGGAGATTTGGGGGAAATTGTGAACAGGCGCCGGGACGGAGGGAATTTATTCCGGCCGTTCGCTGAGAATGGCGGCGATGTCCCTTGCGGCGGCTGTCAGGTCCAGGCGGAAGCCCCGGAACATACCCATGCCCGCCAGATTGAGAATCACCAGCAGCACCACCGGGCCGAAGACCATTCCCAGCACCCCGGCCACCTTCATGCCCACATAGATGGACACCAGAGACAGGATGGGGGACAGTCCGGTCTGGTCCCCCACAAACTTGGGCTCCATCACCCGGCGAAACAGGGCGATCACCCCCCAGATGGCCATCAGCTCTGCGGCGGCGGAAAAATCCCCGGTAAACAGGGCCACAAAGGCCCAGGGCACCATCACCGTGCCCGCCCCAATGATGGGGATAAAGTCCATCACCGCCAGCCCCAGCGCCAGCAGCAGGCCGTAGGGCTGCCGGATGAGGAAAAAGCCGACAAGCAGGATGAAGAACACCCCCACCGACAGGAGAAATTCCGCCTTCACATAGCCGCCGAAGGCCCCCAGGGCGGTGGTGCGCAGCTGGCTTAAAAAGCGCAGCAGTCCCTCGTCCAGGCATTGGACCCACCGGCTGCGGAGATAGGGGTAGTCCGCCGTGAGCAGAAAGGCGGCCATGACAAAAATCACCAGGGCCACCAGAAAGCCGGGCAGGGCCATAGCCCGCTCTCCGGCCTCCAGTCCCAGATTGCCCAGGGCGGTGGGGGCCACCTCTCTGAGCCACTGGAACAGGCTGTCCCCCATGCTCTCTGCCAGCTCGGTCACCTGAGGGGGCACAAGGGTGAGGATGTGGACAAAAAATTCCTCCAGCTGGTCCGCAACCCCTTGCAGGCTGTCCAGCAGGCCGCTCCAGTTTTGCGCCAGAGAGAGCAGCTGTCCGGCGGCGGCGTAGACCAGCAGGGCCAGTCCCCCGCCGATGAGCCCGAAGAGGAGGAGGAGAAGAAGCAGAGTAAGCGCCTGCCGGTTCCAGCCCAGCAGCCGCTGCAGCTTTTTCACCGGCGGATTCAGCATAGCGGCGAACATCAGCGCGAAGAGGAAGGGGGCAAACAGAGACAGCAGCGGCCGCCCCAATTTTATCACAAGCCACACCGCCAGGGCGGCCAGCCCCAGGCGAATGCCCAGCCGCAGCCAGAGCTGCCCCCGCTGGGGCCAGGTGAGCTGTTTGCGTTCCATCAAGTGCGCCTCCTTTGTGCAGGGGCGGACACCGCCCGCTGTTCACGAATTGGGGACAGGCGCACAATGTGCGCCCCCACATATATATAAGATACCACAAACCAGATGAATAATCTGTAAAATAAAAAGCCCGGCCGCGAAAAACGGACGGGCTGAACACTCAGACGCGGTAGATGAGACCGATGAGGTTGGGGCCGGCATTGATGGCGATGACTCCGCCGATGTGAAAGGACAGCGCGGGTTCCTCCCCCAGCTCCTGGCAGCACAGGTCCAGCAGCTTTTGAGCTTGCCCGTCGTTGTTACCCTGGATAACCAGGTAGGGGGTGCCGGCCCTGCGCTCGTTTTTGCACATCTCCACCAGCTTGGCCGACACAGTCTTTTCCCCCCGGACCTTGGCCAGAACCTTGGACTCCCCATCGGTAAAGGTCATCACGGGCTTCAGGCCCAGGGCCTCCCCCACAAAGGCGGCGGCGGCCGATACCCGGCCCGACTTTTTGGCAAAGCGCAGGTCCAGAGGAGAGAAAATCACCCGCACATGGTCCACCCAGTCCTGAATGAAGTCCACAATCTGCTGAGGATCCGCTCCGCCGGCGGCCATTTTGGCCCCCTGGACCACCGCCCAGCCGTAGCCCATGGTGTAGTTCAGGGCGTCAATGATGTGGATATGGAAGGTCCCCTCCGCCTCCGGATGGTCGCGGTAGAACTCCCCCCGGGCCTGGAACGCATTGGAACAGGTGGCGGAACCCTTGGAGTTGATAGAGGTGTGGATCAGATCGGTGTATCCCTCCGCCCAGGCCTGCTCAAACATCTCAGTGAACACATAGGGATTGAGCTGGGCGTGGGTGGGAATGGCGGGGGCAGAAAGGAGCATGTCGTAAAACTCCTCCGGCGTAAAGTCGAAGCCGTCGTTCAACTCCTTGTCCCCCATGGCGATGGGGAAGGGGAGCACCTGGATATTCAGCTCCTCCCGCAGGGCGGAAGGGATGTCGGATGCGGAGTCGGTGGTGAATTTGATCCTGGTCATAATGGACCTCCTCAAGGGGCGGAATGGCACGCCCCAAATTTTCAAACAGGAAAGCACCGCTATTATGTCAGAAAATCCCTGTCTTGTCAAATTAAAAAACCATAAAGGTCTGTTCCCTGTTACAGATATCTCTCAATTACCAGCATGGTCCGCCCCTTTTTTGTCTGCCCCGGGACCTCCTTCACAACGCACTTGCCCAGCCCCCGGCAGGTGAGCACATCCCCCTCGGCCACCTGATGGTCAGCCTTGAGACATTCCCGGTGGTTGACGGACACCTTGCCCGCAGAGATCAGCCCGGCCGCCTTCCCTCTGGACAGGGAGAAGCCGGCTGCCGCCACTGCGTCCAGCCGGGGAGTGGCCACGGTGTCCCGGATGGTCTTCACCCGGGGCGGCTGGGGGGCGAGCCGGTCCAGAGGGATCTCCGACAGATTTGCCTTATACCGCCCGGCCCCCTCCCACTGAGACAGGAGGATGGGGGCGGTCTCCCGCAGGACAACCACCTGGCACAGCCCCAGCCGGGGGAGGAGGATGTCCCCCAGCACCTCCCGGGTGATGCCCAGCCCCATAAGGGAGCCCAGGATGTCCCGGTGGGTGAGGGAGACGTCGGCGTGGAATTGGGCCTGGAGGGCGGTGATGGGGGCGTCCGGGTCGGCAAGGACGCTCTCCTCCTCCTGCCAGTCGGCCAGGAAAAGGCAGACGCTCCGCTCACTGTCCGGGTATCCGCCCCAGAACATGTGCCGGGGCTTTCCCCATGCGTTCAGCAGACCGGTCACCGCCGCCCGTTCGCCCGGGGAGAGAAATGGCGTGTGGGTGGGGACGCCGCGGCTCCGTGCCAGCTCCAGCTTGTCCAGCACACGGGCCAGCAGCACCCGCTCCGCCCCATCCCGGGCGCAGCGGTCCAGCAGCTCTTTTTTGGTCACGGCGGTCCCCTCCCTGGCGTTATTTACGCCCCAGTATACCGGTGAAGAGGGAGCTTGTCAAGGAATACGGGTTGACAAACGGTCCGGCCGCACCTAAAATTGAGAAAACGTGTTTTTAGGAGGTCCCTATGGGTAAATTTGACGGTCTGCTGCTGGCCAGCGATTTTGACGACACACTCTACGGCCTGGACCTGCGTATCCCGGAGCGCAATCTGAAGGCCATCCGTTACTTTATCCGGGAGGGCGGATACTTTGTCATGGCCACCGGCCGGGCCCACCGCACCTTTGCCCCTTACGCCCCCCTGATCCCCATGAACGCCCCGGCAGTGCTGTCCAACGGAGCCGCTGTTTACGACTTTCAGGCGGACAGAATGCTGGAGCAGACCTGTCTGCCCGACACGGCCCCCCAGGATTTGGGCGCGCTGATGGAGGAGTTTCCCTCCCTGGCTCTGGAGACATACCACGGGGAGGATATCTATGTCTGCCGCCCCAACTGCATTACCTTCGCCCATTTAAAAAAGGTGGGCTGCGGCTATACCGAGTGCCCGGTGGCGGAGATGCCTGGCCCGTGGGTGAAGGCCCTGTTTCACCAGGAGCGGGAGGTTCTGCTTCAGGTTCAGGCCCGCCTGCTGGCGGAGCACGGAGACCGGTATGAAGCTATTTTTTCCAACCCCGTCTACCTGGAGCTGACCTGCAAAGGCAGCAACAAGGGGGGCGGCGTGGCCCGGGTGGCAAAGATGCTGGGGGTGGAGCCGGGCCATATCTACTGCGTGGGGGACAACCAGAACGACATCCCCATGATGGAGCTGTCCGCCATCCCCTTCGCCCCCGCCAACTGTGCACAGGAGGTAAAGGACTGGGGCGCCCGCATCCTCTGCCACTGCAACGACGGCGTGATTGGCGATATTGTGGATATTCTGGACGGGCTGTATGGAGAAGGGGGCCGTCGATAAGCGGTCAGTCCCTATGTTTGTTTGCCAAGCACCCCCACAGGAAGGGAATCCTGTTGCATAAGATGGGCCGCATTCAAATTGAATGCGGCCCATCTGTCCAGAAGATGAAACGGGGGGTTAGAGGACAAAGCCAAAGACGACATAGAGGGTTGTCGCCAATGCGGCTGTGAGCAGTGCGTAGGGCAATTGCGTCTTGACGTGGGAGAACAAATCGGTGCCCACAGACATGGAGGAAAGAATGGTAGTATCGGACAGGGGGGAGCAGTGGTCACCGAAGATACCGCTGGACACCACCGCGCCGATGGTGAGCAGGATGTTGCCGTCCATAGCCACAGCCATGGGAATGGCAATGGGCATCATGATGGAGAAGGTCCCCCAGCTGGTGCCGGTACAGAAGGCCATGACGGCGCCCAGGAGGAACACGATGGCGGCACAGAAGGCGCCGTTGACGTTTTCACCCAGCAGGCTGGCCATAAATTCGCCGGTGCCCATGCCCTTAATGACACGGCCAATGGCGAAGGACAGCACCAGCAGGATAACCAGGCCCATCATGTTGCTGATGCCCTTCATCACACTGTCACCGAACTCCTTGGTGGTCATGATTCCCTGTTTGGTGTACATGACGCACATAATAATCAGCGTGACGGTGACCGAGTAGAGGATGGAGGTGGTGCCGTCGCCCTCGGTCAGATTGCCGCCGCCGGTGACCAGAAGGCCCAGGAAAGTGCCGCCAATCAGGGTGATCAGCGGGAGCATCATATTCCACTTGTTTTCCTTGCCCTCTTCCACCAGGACTTCAAAGCCGTCGGTGTCGTTGAGCAGGGGGACCACGCCGTCGTCATAGAGCTTTCCGGTGGTCTGCACCCGCAGCTCGGCTTTCTTCATGGGGCCCCAGTCCTTGCCGATGAAGATGTAGAACAGTACGAACACCAGAGACAGTATGCTGTAGAACTGGAAGGGCAGACTGCTGACCAGGAGGTTCATGGGGTTGCCCTGAATGTATCCAGAAGCGATCTCGGCGGAGATCAGGCCCATGAGCATGGCGCCCCAGGAATTGAGGGGAATAATGGCATTGATGGGGGCGGAGGTAGCGTCGCAGATATAGGCCAGCTTCTCCCGGGACACCTTGAATTTGTCGGTGAGGGGACGGGTGACCACGCCGGTGAACATGATGCTCAGCAGGCCGTCGATGAAGATAATAACACCGATGATAAAGGCCAGAAACATGGCCATCCGCTTGCTTTTGACCACCTTGCTCTGCTCGGTCAGATAGTTGACAAAGCCTTGAACGCCGCCGGAGACACGCACCAGAATGACAAAGGCGCCCATCAGAGCGGTAAACATAAAGGTCTTCAGGTTTCCGGCGTCGGTACACACGCCGATGATGACGTTGACGCCCTCATGAATGGCGATAAAAGGATTCCAGCCGCAGATAATCATCTGGCCGGTAAAAATACCGATCAGCATGGCGAGGGGGACCTTTCGTGTCACAATGGCAACCGCGAGGGCTAAGATAGGCGCAGCCAAAGTTAAAAACCCATATTCCATAAATACAACTCCCTTTTTAATACTGCGCGAACAGAGAGCCGAAACCCCCTGAATGCAGAAAACACACAGTTCCTTGTATCTTCCCTTTATTGATCCAGTCTCTCATTCCGACCAGGACCTTGCTGTTGTATACGTTTTCAATAAAAATTCCCTCACTGCGGGCGAAGGAAAAAATTTCCTGCTCGCTCTCAGGGGTGTTTTTTCCCCAGCCTTCACCGCGGTAGCTGTCGATCACCTCCGCCGACTGCGTCACCGGAACACCAAAGGGCAGGCCGGTAATTTCTTCCACCCCATGAATAATTTCCGTAATGTGCCGGATCAGAGTTTCCCGGTCGTCCTCTACACTGATAACCACCACGCGGAAGGGGCGGCCCAAAAGCTCGTTGCCGTAGATCAGACCGGCGCACATGCCGCCGTTGCCGCCGGGGAGAAAAACGGTCATGTCCCGAATGCCCCGGTCGCGGCACTGCTGGGACAACTCTACTGCGGCGGCAGCGTAGCCCAGCGCGCCGCGGCCGGTGGAGGCCCCATTGCGGATGACATAGGGGCGCCGACCCTGCTGCTGGTAGGTTTGGGCCAGTTCCTCCATGTGCTGGTTGCGGGCGTCTCCGTCGCAGGGACCCAGAAAATGGAGCTTTGCCCCCAGAATCTGGGCGAGGAGCAGGTTTCCTTCCTTGCGCTCAGGCTCGCTGCTGTTCAATACCAGCTCACAGGGCAGTCCCACCCGGGCACAGGCCGCGGCGGTGAGGGCGCACAGATTGGACTGGGCCGGCCCCGCTGCCAGCACCACGCCGCTGTTCTGAGACAGGGCGTCGCCCAATAGAAATTCCAGGCTGCGCACCTTATTTCCGCCGGGACCAAGGCCTGTCATGTCGTCGCGCTTAATGAGAGCCGTGATCCCCTCCGCTTCGTGAAAGGCGCGCATGGGGTGCAGAGGAGTGGGGCCGACCAGAAGGGACGCTCTGGGCGTCTCCTCCAGAAAATTTTGGATCGGGTGCGTCATACTCCCTCCTTAAACCTCGGCGATCACTTCCACCTCGCAGAGTACCCGCTTAGGCAGCTCCTTGACCGCCACACAGGAGCGAGCGGGCTTTTGAGTGAAATATTTGGCGTATACTTGATTGAACTGAGCAAAGTCCGACATATCAGCCAGAAAACAGGTGGTTTTGACAGCGCGCTCCAGGCCGCTACCGGCTGCGCTTAAAACGGCTTGAATGTTTTTCATGACCTGTTCTGCCTGAGAAAGGATATCATCTCCCGCCAGTTCACCCGTCGCTGGGGAAATAGGGATCTGTCCGGATGTGAACACCAGATTCCCGCTGCGGATGGCCTGGGAATAGGGTCCGATGGCTTCCGGCGCGCTGTGTGTATGTATCTCTTCCATGGGAAACACCTCCATTACAATTTGTGCCGCGGGTGAGTTTTTCGCACTGTCATGTTAAAGCATAACACTAAACTTTTATTTAGTCAATAGTATTTTTTTTATTATTTTATTTTTTTGGGGGAACGGTTGCCTTTTCTATCAAAGTTGCATTATAATAAAACTATACATAGTTTAGCTTATAGAGAAAGGGTGTTATCATTTGAGCGACCATTTGGCGCTGTCTGAAGCGGAGAATTTAATTTTGGAGTCGTGCAAAACCATGATGGATGGCCTGTCTGCCTATTTGGGGGAGGGCTATGAGCTGGTCTTGCACAGTTTGGAGAATCTGGACCATTCTGTTATAAAAATTATCAACGGCCACTACACCGGCCGCACGGAGGGGGCGCCCATTACCGACCTGGCGCTGACCATGCTGGAGTCGATGAACCAGAATCAGAATTTGGAGGTCCAGCCCTATTTTAACCAGAAAAACGGCAGCACACTCAAGTCGGTCACCATTCCGGTAGTTGGGGAACGGGGAAGGATTATCGGCCTTCTTTGCATCAATTTTCATATGGAATTGTCTTTTGCCTCTTTTATGGCCGGATTTTCCATCCGCCCGGCCGCCCCTGAAGACCCCCAGGAAACGTTCAGCAGACACTCCGATGGTGTGATTTTTTCCATCCTGTCCGATGTAAAAGCGGCGGTCTATTCCGATCCGTCAGTGCCCTCCAACAACAAAAATAAGGAGATTATCCGAAGGCTGGCCCAGAAAGGGATTTTTAACATGAAGGATTCCGTGGCAAATGTGGCCGAGAATCTTGGGATATCTAAAAACACCGTGTATCTGCATCTGCGGAATAATGAAAAAAATTAGGGGACTGTTGGATACAAAACGCGGGCCATCTGCCGTTCTATGGCAGATGGCCCGCGTTTTACATTTATAAATCAGAACCGCTTCTCTAAAGAGCTCATTTGCTGGCGCTGCCCACCAGGCAAAATCCAAAATCCCGCCCTCGCCGGCGTTTTTTCCTGAACGCAGCCGTCATGCCAGACTGAACTTTTGCGCAAAGGCATACAGCAGCTGGGCCGCCTGCTCCCGGGTGAGCAGGTCCTCCCACATGTAGTTGGGCTCGCCCTCCGGCGTGGTGCCGCTGCCAGAGAAAATGCCCTGCTTTATCACAAACTCCCGGGCGGCTTTGCTCCACTCACCGCTGTCGTTGTCCCGCAACTCCTGGCGGTACTGCCGCATGGCCTCGGTAAACATCTGGTTAAACTTCTCCTGATTCATGTCTTCCTCCTTGTTATACTCCCTGGCGTCGATGCGCCAGTACTGTTTGACCTCCCGCTTAAAGGCGGCCGGGTCGCCGTTGAGCCGGACAGCCCGGGTGGAAGCCGGGTCGTTAATCCGCACCTTGTCGTCCCAGGCCCACAGCAGGATGTAGTGCCCGCCGCTGGTCCAGGTTCCAGGACCCATCAGGGCAATCACATAGTACCCTTCGGCCAGGTACTGCTTCACCTGGTCGTGGACAGGGTGGGCCGGCTTGTTGTGGAGACTGGAGCCCAGCAGCTGCTTGCACTCGATGCCGAAGGCCTTGAACTGCGGCACGAAATAGCTGTAGTAAGTCCCGGCGTTCAGTGCCTTATAGCCGTGGTCAGCGGACCACTTGCAGGCGTCCACCGGGGTAAATGTCCGGCCGGTGATGGTCTCAATGGCCATGGCCGCCGCCGTAGGGCCGCAGCCGGAGCCGCCGATGGTTGCCGTCTCTCCCTTCACCTGATAGGGGACGGCCTTCCAGCGGGGGTCAGTCTGAAGATAGGAAACAGGCCGCTTATTCATCCCGCACCGCCCCCGCTGCCCGCTTGAGATCCTCCGCCGCCTTTTTTGCGGCCGTCTCGTCCACCTTACCTTCGGTGATGATGTAGGCGATCACCGATGCCACAGACACCACGGCCCCCGCCACATTGGACATGGTGCTCTCATCCAGCCCGAAGACCATGGCCAGGCCGGTGATAATACCTGCCGCCGCTGCCCACAGCTTTCGGGAACTCAGCTTTCGTTTCCAGTCAATTTTGTTCATATGTACTTCCTTTCTATAAATCCCGGAGCGCGCTTACCAGGTCCTCAATCCGGTGGTTGGCCACCCGGATTTTTTCCTCCTGAAGCTCTGTGCGCTCCTCCAGCTTATACGTCCGTTCAATCAGATTGTTATGGGCTTCTACCTTTTTCTCCAGCTGCTCCAGCCGGTATTGGGTCAGCCTGGAGGACACCAGAATCCCCCCAAAGGCCCCCACACCGGAGCCCAGCAACCCGATCAGGGCAATGATTACTGTATCGCTCACGGCTTACACCCCCTGATTGAACAGGGTGTAACCATCAACCGGTACAGCGGACAGCAGCTTAAACATTTACTCACTCCCTTCTGCTGTAGGGGGATTTTCTATAAAAGTGGTACATTTGCGTACAACAATAACCTCCAGGCACTCGGGGACGTACTCGTTGGCGGCATCCACCCCCCTGTCTGTCAGCGGAAGCACATCCTCATTTCAGATCATATAGAACGGTCTGCCCCATAATTTGACCCAGAACAGTAAAACCGCCAAAAGCCCTCTGATTTCCGTGGAAATCAGAGGGCTTTCTCTATTTTCATTGCTTTTCTTGAATGGAAAAGTAAGGACACTGCTCCGGTCATCTCAGACTACTCTGCGTGCAGAAGCCTTATCATTGTCTCCAATCTGGAATGCGCCCAATGGAGCACCGTCTTTCGCAGTAAACGTCTCATCCAATCCACGAACCGTCAAAGGGCCGGTATCCACGGAAGAAGCCAGGATTGCCAGCATTTGCGCACTTCTTGGCTTCTGTGCCAAGGGCCTGCGGGCCAGCCGCTCCAGCCGGGGCCGGTTCTCCCGCCAAATGATGCAGCCCACGGTTCGGATGTTCCGCTCCACCGCTTTCCAGTTGGTCCCGTACTGCTTCGCCACCTCCGGGTACAGCCACTTCGTTACCAGCAGCAGCCGGTCCGGCTGTTCCGCACACAGCGATACTGCATAGGCTGTATGAAAAAAACCTGTGTAGTTCGCGGTTACGCCAAGGTGGTATAATAAGTCATATACTTTGCCATTCGACACTACAGAGGACATACCTTTTCCTCCAATCCTCTCTGGTTTAAGAAGTCTTTACAAGCCCCATTGTCTCTTGTATAGCCTTCAATTCCCGTTTCAGGATCTCTTCTATTATTTCAGGATACTCCTCCAGGACTACCTTCAGAATCTTGTCAATCGTTTTGCATGTTGGATTTCCGTTTCCATCCCGATACTTGTAATAGTTGGAGGATTCAATATCCATTTTATTCGCGATGACAAAGCAGGATAGTCCACTTTTCTCCTCATACTCACGAAGGACTTCCACAACGAAACTTAAAGTTAAATCTGTCATAATTTGATCCCTCCGCTAAATTATGACAGATTCCACCCTTTTTAACAACATATATATAGGAATTTTTTTAATACATAATGTTTTTTTGTCTTATCAGGGTTAGGCACACGAAAAGACGGTACAGCCCTTGTAATCGGAGCCGTACCGCCTAATCTGAAATTACTTCCCTATAACTGGAAAATATTTACATTTTCAGCTTTTGTAACAGGTGTTTAATTAAGAATTGGATATCGTGGTATTATAGTATGCTTTTGGAAGTTATCCGTTTAGCAGTGTCTTTTTGGCGGCGTCCTCTATTTACTCCTTTTCGTCATTTCCGCTGGAGTTTGTTTCATCACTCAAATTCTGCGGAAGAGTACTCAAAGCTGGCGTTGGGGTCCGTGTGCTGAAACAACAGGTTGTTCTCGTACCAGAAGCGGTAGCCCACCTCTGCGCAGAGACTTTCATGGATGGTGCGCTCCATGCGGCCCTCCACCGGGGCGCGGAGGGCCTGTCTCCGTTCGTTCAGCAATTCTACTTCCAGGCGGTACTTTCCCTGATGGATCACCGCACTGGAGGGAGACCACGCTGCAATTCTGGCACCCCGGTAGGTGGCCAGGCGATATTCCTGGCCACGGTATAAGACAGAGCAAATACAGCCGGTAAAACCGCCCACTGGCAGGGGAATCGTCGCAATGGCAAGCATCAGACTGCCCCGCTCCCTCCCGCCCCAGACGCATTGTGTCCAAAGGTACCTGCCGGGAAAGGAGCGGCCCCGGTCTGTCTCGATGTATCCGATTCCGTTGGAAAAATCCAGGCACTCGCCATTCAGTTCCAGCGTTCCGCTCAGGGAATGCCCCATGCTGATGACGCCGTGGGAACACTGCATCCCTGGGAAAAACCGGAACGGTCCCATGATATCAGATTGCAAAGCGGTAAAGGGGCCATAGTGCAGCGCACCGCAGAGAGAAAGGCCGTCCCGTTGGATGTGGAGGTCAATCCCCTGACTGCCAAAGCTGGACCGCCCGATCTGCACTTGAAAAGGCTGCCGAGAGATTTGCAGTTGTGTCTCCGGGTACTCCAGCCACCACGCCTGATCCCTTGAAATGACTTGGAGGGAGACGGTGCGGCGGCTTTCCCTGTCGATATGGAACGCGGGAATCAGCGCAAGGGTCTGTCCCTGCGGGTTCTGGTGCTTGAAATACCAGCCCTCAAAATAGGGGCCTGTCTTGTTTGTGCCGCGGAAAAATCCCATAATTTATCACCCTAGCTTCAGTTTTTCCTGAATTTGGGGATTTTATATGGAATAAATTCCGGCGAAAAAACAGCTCAATCCTTGTGGGACTGTATCCAGAGAAGTACTGTACGATTTCCCTCCGACGCAGAACGGCAGAATTGATAGCCCAGCTGGTCAAAGCCCCGGAGTTCATCCGGGTTTTGGATTTGGTTCTCCGCCAGCCAGCGCACTATCTGCCCACGGGCCATTTTGCACTTGGTGCCCTTTTCGACGACTTTGCCGTCTTTCCACTCTCCGAAGACGCAGGTGACAAACCGGACGTTTTTGGGCAGATAAACCGCCACCGCCCTGCTGTACTCCTTGGATGCCAGATTCAGCACAAAGTCTGTCTCGAGGGCCAGCTGCCGGGCCAGGTGGTCTCCCCAGAACTGGTACAGGTCCCGGCAGCCGTCCACCGCCAGCTTTGCCTGCATTTCCAGCCGGTAGGGGGTTACGCCGTCGAAGGGCCGCAGCAGGCCGTAGAAGCCGGAGAGAATGCGCAGGTGTTTCCGGAGATAGTCCAGGTGGGGTGTCTCCATCACGCCGGGGGCCATGTAGCGGTACTGGATGCCCTCGTAGGAGAGAATGGCAGGGGTGAGATTGCGGCGCAGGTCCATCTGTTCCAACCGCTCCACGTTCAGCTTAGCAATAGCATCATTGCACTTCCAGAGGGCCTGTAACTCTTTGGGGGACATGCTCTGGAGAATTGATTTCAACCGCTCCGTACGCTCCAGAAATTGGGGCAAGCTTTCTACAGCAAAGCTGTCTGTATCCACCACCATTTTCTTGGCCGGGGCAATGATGATGCGCATGAATCAGGACCTCCCAGCTAAATCAGAATTCCCTCGCAGTGATCAATCTCGTGCTGGATAATCTGCGCCGTCCAGCCGGTGAAGGTTTTAAATCTTGTCTGGAACTGCTCGTTCTGATACTGAACCTTGATGGATTTCCAGCGGTTGGCCTTCCGGGTGCCGGTGAGGGAGAGACAGCCCTCCTCCGCCTTATAGGGGGCGGTTTTTTTGATGATTTCCGGGTTGAACATGACCATATATTTGCCCTCATTGTCAAAGACAATGATCCGCTTGTTGACACCGATCATATTGGCCGCCATGCCCACGCAGCCGGCCTTGTGGGCGGTCAGGGTGTCCAGCAAGTCCTGGGCAACAGGCAAATCCTCTGGAGTGGCTGGTTCAGCTTTTTGTGAAAGGAACACCTCGTCCCGCATGATTTCTTGTACCACGGTATTGCACCTCCAATATACACTTCTTCCAGGGGGGAATTTGTGGTATACTTATATAAAATAGCACAGACAGGAGAAAAAGGCAAATTGTACTGAGGGTGGTTACGCCAAAACAGCCCGTTGCCCCAAAATTTTCTGAAGGCCATCTCTGGTATTTCTGTGGTTAAAAAATCACCGCAGTAAAAACTGCGGTGATTTCCTATTTGGTGGACCTGATCGGATTCGAACCGACGACCCCCACAATGCGAAAAGATTTAGAAAACTTTTTCGGCTTGTTTTCGCTCCTTTTGGCCGTTTCCGCTGGATTTGACTTTATCTGTAAGCCTCTTTAACGGGGTGCTCTCCGTGTGTTCCAGCCACGTCTGTGGTGTGTCCTGTGGTCAGAAACGCTTCTCGCTCAGCACCATCGGTTTTCCGCCAATGCTGAGTGGGAAGCGTTTTCCGTTTTTGCTGTCTGCATTGTAACTCTGACGGGAAGGTTTTGCAACGGTTTTCTGCCAGGACAGACCCTCAAATTCTATGGGGCTATATCCAAAGAATTAGACCTCCTATTCAGTAGCGAATACAAAAATAGTCCAAGTACTTTTTGAAGCGATCCTGGGCAGTTAAAACGGTGTCGGTCAAATAACCGTTCTCCCGTCCCCACTCCTTCAGGCCACGGTAGTAGAACAGCTTCAGGTCATCCTCGATGATGAACGGTACAATTCCATGCCGCAGGCACTCCTTGAAGAGGATCAGCCGCCCAACTCTGCCGTTGCCGTCCTGAAAGGGGTGGATACGCTCAAAGCGCACATGAAACTCCAGCAAATCCCGCAGATTCTTTTTTGTCCCTCTGTTATATTCCCCGAGCAGTGCCTGCATTTGTTCCCTGACCTTTTCCGGCGCAGTCGTTTCCATGCCGCCCACCTCGTTGGGCATTTTCTTGTAGTTGCCGACTGCGAACCAATCCATCCGGCTGTCGCTGGTACCGGTCTTCAATACAGCATGAAGCTCCTTGATGAATTTCTCCGACAGAGGCAGCTTGGCGTGTTCGATAACCAGATCTACACAGCGAAAGTGATTGGCGGTTTCGAGGATGTCATCCACGTTCACCGTTTCACCGGTAATGCCGATGGTGTTGGTTTCATAAATATAGCGGGTCTGGTCGTGGGTCAGCCGGCTGCCCTCTATGTGGTTGGAGTTATAGGTCAGCTCAATTTGAATCTTGTGATAGATACCGCCGGACTGTCGGGATGCCTTTTCCCGTTTCAATATGTCAAGCAGAGTGGCAGGAGGTGTTTCCCTGTTCTTGGCGCGGGAGGGCTTTTCTGCGTCGGCGGGAATGTTCCAGGTCTTGCCGGTGAGGAACGCTCCGGGAATTCGGCCTTTGGAACAATAATTCCGCACACTCCGCTGGGAAATTCCCCACTTCTCTGCCGTTTTCGCAACAGAAAGATACTCCATTTCTGTGTCCTCCAAGGTTGTGATACTGCTATTATACCTGATTACCGGCAAAAATACAACAGTAGCTGTTCGGAAATGAGCGGATATTTTGCCGGTAGCGGCAATCAGCTTGTGGAGGAGTACTCAAAGCTGGCGTTGGGGTCCGTATGCTGAAACAGGAGACTGTCGCCATGCCAGAAGCGGTAGCGTACCTCCGCACAGAGGCTCTCGTGGATGGTACGCTCCATACGGCCCTCCACCGGGGCCCGGAGGGACTGTCTCCGTTCATGCAGCAGTTCTACTTCCAGGCGGTACCTCCCCTGACGGATCACAGCCCCGGAAGAAGACCATGCCTCTATTTTGACTCCCTTATAGGTTGCCAAACGGTATTCCCGGCCACCGTGAAAAATGGAGCAGATACATCCGGTGAAGCCGCCCACAGGCAGAGGGATCGTCGCGATGGCCAGCATCAGGCTGCCGGGATCTGAGCCAGTCCAAACGCACTGTGTCCAGAGGTACGCACTGGGAAAGGAGCGGCCCCAGTCTGTCTCGATATACCCGGTTCCGTCGGAAAAATCCAAACGCTCGCCGTTCAACTCCAGCGTTCCCTCCAGGGAATGTCCCATGCTGATGACGCCGTGGGAGCACTGCATCCCAGCGAAGAACCGGAATGGCCCCATGATGTCGGAGCGCAGGACAGTAAAAGAGACGTAGCGCAGGGCACCATGAAGGGAGAAGCCGTCCTGCTGGATATGGAGTTCAATCCCCTGCTCACCAAAGCTGGACTGCCCAATCTGTACCTGAAAGGGCTGACGGGAGATGTGAAGCTGCGACGCCGGGTACTCCAGCCACCACGCCTGATCCTTTGAAATGACCTGAAGGGAGGCGGTGCGGCGTCCCTCTCTGTCAGTATGGAACGCTGGAATCAGCGCCAAGGTCTGTCCCTGCGGATTTTGGTGCTTGAAGTACCAGCCCTCAAAATAGGGGCCCGTCCTGTTTGTGCTGTGAAAAAATCCCATGATAATCATCCTCCCGGATTCAGTTTTCCCTGAATCCGGGATTTTATATGGGATTACTCTCGACCGAGAGGAAGCCTATTTTTGCCCAAAATATTGATAGTATATCCCATTAACAGTTTCAATATAAACAATAAATGAAGGATGATCTTTATCCAACCAACGAGATAAATACATATTTTTTCGGTCGATGTATTGATCTCTTACCGTAAGCCATAGTCCCTCTGCTTTAAGCCTCCTTGTTTTTTGTACGATATCGTGCGAATCAGGAATCTCATTCCAGACATATTGATCCTTTCCGTATCCCCAGGCATTTTTGTTGTGAATCAGCCTGCACAGGTTCCCTTTAGAATTTCTGGAGACAATTGCAACATCAAATTTGAATTTGAATGCTACAATTTTATGAACGATTATCGCTCACCATAGGTTTTCTATGAAATCCTCCGAAAGCCTTGAAAACAAAGGATTTTTCGCAGTGTGTTCGCCTTATTCCTTTATTCAGTTTCACACAAGTTCACCCTTGCCCCAACTGCCCATAAGGGCAAAAGCAAGGGCAAGAAAATCTCGCAACAGGATATGACAACGTGTGGCAATCGGAGAACTGTGACGTATGTGCGAATATATTATAGCGGAGGATTTCAATATGGACAAGTACATTTTTGACGAAAGTAACGGTCTGTGGTATGAACTGACTGGCGACTACTATTTCCCCTGTCTGACTGTACCTGCTGAAGAAGAACAGCCTGTTGACGTGTGGGGTCAGCGGCACAGGCGGTATCTTAAAAAATACCGCTCAGCCCTTTATAACGCTTTACTGTTGAGCGGTAAGTTGAACAGCTACCTTGCCGATATTGACCAGCAGGCACAAGAACTGTTTGATAGCATAATCCAACAGATGACTCAATCTCAGGGCATTACCGAAACGCTGAAAGCTACCGACCAAATGGTGTGGGTTGGTAGTATGAACAACATCCGCAAAACTGTTGAAGAGATAGTGCATAAAGAGTTTGCACCCGGATAAATGAAGTAAGGGAGGGGCACGCCCCTCCCTTATCCCATCTACACCGAAACCTTTTGCGAAATTAGCGCATCAAGTTTTTTCACAGCTTCCTGCTGGCATTGTTGAATCGTAAGATACTTTTTTGCAATGCTTTTCTGTGCTTCCAACGAAATATGCTTATCGTGGTCAACGGGAACAGGAATCATAACATCCTCAAGCATAGAGGGATACAATTTTGTAAACTCATCTTCTCCGTTATCTCCTCGCCGTCCTTTTGCCATTTCTCTGAAAATTGGTTCCAATATAAATTTCATATAATCAAAGTCTAAATCTGTACGATCATCTTTGGGAAGTAAAATTCCTCTATCACCATTAATAGAAAATCTACCATCCAAAATAAGTATTGTACCTGCAAAGCCGTTTGTGGCCCAAGTCATATATCTCCCATCATAGTCATAGGTATCTAAATGTGTTAACGGCTTTTGGCTGGAAGCAGAATAGACTGGGTATTGACCAGAATGTAAGTTCCCATATTTTTTTGTGTATTTTGCAAATCCCTTGCTCATCTCAAACAGCATTGGAAGAGGCAGATATTCGATTGAGTACTCATCATTATCAAGAATAACACTTACATCTGACAGTTGCGCTCTTAACTCGCAAAGCGATTTTTTAGTTTGCTTGATAGAAATATACACACCAGCGATTTCTTGTTGCTTGGCTAAATCAAGAGTACCGTTTTCAGAAACAGGGAATGGAATTGCTACATTTTCAATCATATATGGAGGAAGAGAGGTATACTCATTTTCCCCATTTTCACCCTGACGTCCTTTTTTTAGTTCCCGGAACAATGGCTCAAGAATATATTGAACATATTCCAAGTCAACTTGGTCAACATATTGTTTCTTAGGAATAAGCACACCCCGGTGATTTGTTGCTGAAAACGGCAATTCATGGTGCATAATATATCCGGCCAGCCCATCTATTGCCCAAGAGAGCGCGACCACATCGAAATCAAAGGAATCAATCTGAGCAAATGCTCCAAATGTGTTGCCCGAGTATAGCGGATAACTACCTTGGTGATCTTGAACATACTTTTTTGTATATACCCCGCTACCACGTTTGATGTCAAACACCTCTATAACAGGAAGTTCAATTATTTGATTGCTATCATTGTTTTTTTTTTCAATTTCGGATAGCGGCTCATCAAATTCAGAAAGTGCATTTATCGTATCACTGAGAATAACCCTAAAGTCATTCAGGCTAACCGAACTGGTACTTTCCTCGATGCCAAGTTGCCTTTTCTCTTCATGACTCCACCAACGCTCAACACACCAATGGCTTCCATCATAAAAGTCATCAATACTGACGATTTTGCACCGCATATCATCTGTTCTAAATTTTGCCTTTGCACCCTTAAACATATTAAACAGGTCAGATGCAACCGCTAAATCATTCTGATCAATGTCAAAACGGTTAACATCCCTGGTTTCTCCAATCTCAGAGCATAAGTAGGTAAAGACAGGAGAACTTTGTCGTTCAAGTGTGCTAATTCCATCAATTTTTACTGGCGTTTTTTTGGTTAGCGCAAGTATATAAGTCTTTTTGTTTGTGGTAAAGAATGTGTTCAGAGGTAAAGAGATAACCGCATCAATAACACACTGCTCAAGGATATAGTCACGCAGCTTTTTGTCATTGCTCCGATTCATAATACCATCAGGAACGACAATGAACGCCTTACCACCAGACTTCAAGGCCCGAACAATCCACTCCATAAACAAGCCTTCAATGCCCATAGCATTGATAGCGTAATGCTTCTTCAACTCAGTCTGCTTTCCTATTTCTTCTTTCAAGTTGCTACTACCGCTCATTACGTAGGGAGGATTGGTCAGGATTAGATCATACTTGTCTGTTTCTGGTCTTGCCAGTGTTCCCAAAATTGAGTTGGTCTGTAAAAGGAATGTATTATTGAACAATTCGGCGAATTCTTTTGTCAAATCTGGGTGTTCGCGAATCATACCCGAAAAATATATTAGCATATTAGCCTTGGCCAATATAATTGTTTTTTGTTCTTCTTTATCAAACCCTTTATCAAATCCATGCAAAGCAATCTGAGGTTTTAATTTTCCATCTTCCACCAAGAAAAACCGATGTAGATCATTGCAAATTGGTTCGAGCAAAAATTTACCCACACCACAAGCCGGGTCACAGACCTCCATACCAGGCAATAAATCCACCATATTGACAATAGCACGCACAACTTTTAAAGGGGTAAAATACTGCCCCCAATTTTTCTTGCTAATTGATTCCTTTAAGAAAGTTTCAAATAGCTTACTTTTAAAATCATAGTCAATGTTTTCCAGTGTCCCAAAATCATTAAAACGCTTCAGTATCCGATGGAATACAGCACCATAACCCTCAACCGCTTTATCGTCTTTTGAAACAAATATTGTACCATTAATAATTGTGGTTTTATCCGCTTGATTCTGTGGGAATAGTTCTTTAATTTTTACACGAATCGTTTTGGCATAATGATCAAGAACTTCGTTTTCATTGTTTCCGGAATATAGACCCAACAAATCATAAAAAGAGTGTAGTCCTTTAAGCACACCTAAATCACTGAGATATTTAAATATAAAGATTTCAACAAATGTATATAGGCAATTTTCTGGCGTCGCGCCAGATACTGACCATAAATCTTGCCAAACTCGCTCTGCTAAAGGGAGTGGATCAACCATCGCGGCTGCTTTGAGTTTGTCATTTGTTGCGTTGATAGAACTTCTAATTTTACTAATCAAAGCAATACATTCTGTACTATTTTTATCAAAATTAAGTGTAACCTTACTGCCGTCCTCTTGTAAGATTTCATTTCCAGTAGACGGATTAACCCAAAATGACTTTTTTCCATCCGTGACAATATAGACCCTCGCCTGTAAAGCGCGAGCTGTTCCAAGCTCTTGAGCTATTGCTTTCGCTATTTGAGTTTTTGTACGAAGTTCTTGAGGCGTTTTATATTCAATGGCCGCAATAACTAATGGTTTTTTAACAATTAGAGCATCAGGCTTTTTACCTTCAAACTCTGCATAGTCGCGATTCGGGATGATTTTTGCATTTTTCAGTGCCTTAAGTGTGGTTGCACCAATATTGTAAAAATTCCAATCCCCCATTTTCTCGGGAGCCTCTACCAAATTACGCTGAATTAATTCTTCACTCATTGATAGCAACCCCTTTCTCTTTGTTAGTGTGTTCGGCCAGATATGCGTCTATATCTTCTTTTTTAATACGGAGGGAGCGTCCCCCAATTCGAGAAGCCACAAGCTTATTGGAAGCAATAAGTCTACGGACAGTCTTATCACAGACTTTAAGATATTGTGCTGTCTGTGCAACTGTATAAATTTCATCACCCATAACACAATCCCTCCATTTTGTCAAGTATAACATGACTACTTTGCGGATTGCAATAGGTGAACGAGAATTTTGTGGATTTTTTTGGACACAAGTGGACATTGCAGGACACCACCCGTGCTTCATCTATGTACGCACCGCATGGCCTTCTGGCTGTGCGGTGCTTTTTCGTCTGCCGTCAGTCTTTCGTGTAAGCGTCCACAATACGTACTTCCAGCTCCCGGTTCCGCTCTAACGCCCTGTGGAGTTCCGGCACTTCCAGCAGGCCCCTGGCGTTGGCGATGATGAGGATGCGATTGAGGCTGGCCCCCACCCTGCGGACTTCGTGGATCAGCTTCGGCACATCGACGGAGGGGGCCTCCCGGATGACTGCGCCGCCGATGCACTGCCGGATGAACCGCTCACGGGAACCCCGTACCCTGCTGACCTTTTCGTTGAGGTCGGCCAGCTCCTCGTCAGACAGACGGATGATGATTTGGTTGGTTCTGCTACGCATGGATTCTCCTTTCTCCGGGGTCATAGGGGTGGAACCCCTGTCAAGCGGTATTGTGATATCACAATACGTTGCTTGCTAAGACTGTACCACTTCCGCCCCGACGTATTTTGCGGGTGCGTCCCCGCCGCCCCGGCTATCCTTTTCAGCCGGTGAATTTTGGGAGGACACGCCCAAAGTACGTCACTCGACCCGGCGGACGTCACCCTCCCGGAGCAGGTTTCGCCCCTGGTTGGCGGCCATAAACCGTTCCAGCGTGTCCCGCCGGATGATGGCTTTCCGGCCCACCTTCAGCACCGGCAGCTTGCCCCAGTCCACCAGCTTCCGCATGGTGTTCCGCCCAATACCGGTACACTCAGCGGCTTCCTCAATGGTCAGCCCCATTTTAACTGCGCTCATTCTGCACGCTCCTTTCTGTTGTGCTTGTTTTGCAACTACAACACCGTTATTATACTTAAGTTGCCGCCGCTTGTCAACTCATTTTAAGGCGTTTCAAAAAATATTTTTGAAAATATATGAAAAATGGGGTTGCAAT
>CANSXE010000007.1 GCA_947650875.1 uncultured Bacillota bacterium
CCTTGCGGTTGGCCTTGTAGCCCTCGTAGGCCAGGTGCCGGAAGGTGGGGGCGGACCGGTCGAAGGTGACGCACAGGGCGTCCGGGTCCGTCTCGTCCAGCAGCTTGTTTAAAATGTTCAGAAAGCCGAATATGGCGTTGGTGGGCTGGCCCTCCCGGGTGGTCAGGCTCTGACTTACCCCGTAAAAGGCCCGGTTGACAATGGAATTGCCGTCGATCACCATCAGTTTTTTCATGGCGGATGTCTCCCTCGGATGTTACAGAATTTCAAGGATATAGTATAGCAGATTTTGCCCGGTCGGGCAAGAAGACACCCTTATTTTGCCAGAATAAATTAAAAATTGACAAAGTATCCCGCTTGGCGGTATAATAATTTTGCCTACCAGCCAGGTGGGACTAGGGTGTTGATTCTGATTGTGTTGTTCGTCCCCGGACAGGGGGCGCTTCTGCCCCCTGATCTTAGGAAAGGGGGGCTGCCCAGTGAGTACATCAGAAGTGCTGCAGCTTTGCTTGGTAATCATTGGAATTTGCGGCCTGTTTCTCCAGGGTAAAAAGAAGTAACCGTCCTGTCCCCACAGCCACGGTTACTTCTTTTCAGTAACTATAAGGGGAGCGAATACCATTCAGCAACACCCTTTTTATAATGCTATTATACCTGTTTTCTGTGGTTTGTCAATAAGAAAAGAAGAGGGGGCCGCCGTTTTTGGCGGCCCTGCCGTTATAACATTGGCGAAAACTTAGCTTTTCTTTTGGGGGCCGGTGTGCTATACTTGTCCAGAAAACATTTCCTCCAGGAGGCCCGCTATGCTGTTTAACTCCCTGCCCTTCCTGATTTTTTTCCCCTGTATCTTTGTTTTATATTACGCCCTGCCCTTCCGGTTCCGGAAGTATATGCTGCTTATCGCCAGCTACTACTTCTATATGTGCTGGAAGCCGGAGTTTATTGTGCTTATTTTGTTTTCCACCCTGGTGGATTACTTCTGCGGCCTGGGGATGGTGCGGTATCCCGGACGAAAGAAGTGGCTGCTGGCCGTCAGTCTGGCCATGAACCTGGGGCTGCTGTTCTTCTTCAAGTATCTGAACTTCTTCGGTGAGACCCTTACCGCCCTGTGCCGGGCGGTGTCCATCCCCTTCTCCGCCCCGACGCTGAGTATTATCCTGCCGGTGGGCATCTCTTTCTACACCTTCCAGACGCTGAGCTATACCCTGGACGTCTACAGGGGTAAGCTGGAGCCGGAGCGGGACTTTGTTACCTTTGCCCTGTTTGTCTCCTTCTTTCCCCAGCTGGTGGCCGGGCCCATTGAGAAGGCCGCTGACCTGCTGCCCCAGCTGAAGGAGGAGCACCCGTTTACCTATGAGAACGCCACCTGGGGGGCCAAGCTGATGGCGTGGGGCTTCTTTAAAAAGATGGTGGTGGCCGACCAGCTGGCTGTGCTCATTGTGGACCCGGTGTATCAAAATCTGGGCAAATATGAGGGCGGAGCGTTGGTCCTTGCCACCTGCGCCTTCGCGTTTCAAATCTACTGCGACTTCGGCGGTTACTCTGACATCGCTCGGGGGGCGGCCAGGATGATGGGGGTGGACCTGATGGTCAACTTTAAATCCCCATACTTCTTCTCCCACTCCATCGGCAACTACTGGCAGCGCAACCATGTCTCCCTGAGCCGGTGGTTCACGGAGTATGTGTATATCCCCCTGGGGGGCAGCCGGAAGGGGAGGGTCAAGCAGTACTGGTTCACCACGGTTACGTTTTTCCTCAGCGGCCTGTGGCACGGGGCGGAGTGGTCCTTTGTGGTGTGGGGGCTGCTTCAGGCGGTGTATCTCAATCTGGAGCGGGCGTTCCACCGGGGCAAGGAGCCGCCCAAGTCGCCCCCGCTCCATCTGCTGGCCATTGTGACCACCTTTGCGCTGTCCTGCTTCTCCCTGATTTTCTTCCGGGCGGCCAATATCGGAGAGGCGCTGTATGTGGTCCGCCACCTGCTGTGGGGGATCGGCAGCCCGGTGCTGTATGTGAAAACAGCCCTGTCCGCCCTGAATCCGGGGATGATCGAGACGGCTGTGCTGGCCGGGGCGCTGCTGCTTCTGTTCCTGTTCGACCTGGCCGACGAGAGGACCGACGCCATCGCCATGGTGTCCCGCTGGCCTGTGGCGATACGGTGGTGCTGTTATCTGGGCCTGGTGATGATTGTGCTGGTCTTTGGGGTTTACGGCCCGGGTTACGATGTGAAGGCCTTTACCTACTTCCAGTTTTGAGGTGAAGCCATGAAGGATACGCAGAAATTTTTTGTGAAAACAGTTGCCTTTCTGGTTCTGCTGGGATTGATTCTGTATCCCGTTCAGAAGGTGATGGCCCGGAAATCGCTGGACAGGCCCTGGGATATGACCAACAAGGTGGGCGGCTTTTACAATGAGGAGGACCGGTTTGAGGTTATGTACTTCGGTCCCAGCCACGCTTACGCCGCATTCAGTCCGCTGGCCATCTGGGAGGAGACGGGGATTAAAAGCTATGTCTTTGCCACCCAGCAGCAGCCCATGTGGGCCACCTATACCTATGTGAAGGAGGCGTTGAAGACCCAGTCTCCCGCCCTGGTTGTGGTGGAGTTCCGTATGGCTTTCAGCGATCAGGAATATTTTGCGGAGAAGGACACCATCCCCGTCAGCTACGCCTATATGGACGACCTGGCGCTGTCCTGGGACAAGGTGAAGCTGGCAGGGCAGTCCGCCCCCGATTGGGAGAGCCGGTTCGGGCTGCTGTTCAACTTTATGATGTACCACAGCCGGTGGAAGGAGATGCACAGGTCTGATTTTACCTTCCGCCGGTCTCAGGTTCGGGACCCCTACAAGGGCTTTGTCATGTTGGCGCCCCAGGAGACGCCCCAGCCCCGTCCCCCCATTGAGACAGTGGGCGGAACGACCCCTCTGCTGGAGAAAAACCAGTACTGGCTGGAGGAGATTATAAAGCTGTGCCAGGAGGAGGGGGTTGAGCTGTGGCTGATTAAGACGCCCTGTAATCTGGAGCTGGAGGAGAAGCCCATGCTCAACACGGTAAGGGCCACCGCGGAGAGATACAATGTCCCGTTCCATGACTTCAATGAGGACTACTACTCCATGGGATTGACGCAGGACATGTTTTATGACGCCCACCACCTGGATGCCGTCGGCGCGGACCGGTTCAGCCGGTATTTTGCCGGTGTTCTGGCGGTGGCCCGGCCCAACCTGGAGACTGACCCGGACGACCCGGCCTGGGCGGCGGACCTGGAGGAGTACAAGGCCGCTCTGGCAGAATTTCAGTCATGATGGAACAAGAACACCTGGGCTGTCCCTGTATTTCGACTAAAAACAGCGGGAAACCGAAAAGGTTTCCCGCTGTTTTGACCATTGACTTCCTCAATGTGGATGCTATAATACAGGAACGCCCGGAAATCCGGGCGGTTGTTTTGGAGGGAAACGTGAATGGAATCTTATACATATCTTTTGTTGTTGGCGATTATCCTGCTGTCCACCAAGGTGTTCGGCCTGCTCACCGAGCATGTCCACCTGCCCCAGGTGGTTGGGGCGCTGCTGGCGGGCATCGTTATGGGCCCCAGCGGCTTCGGCGTGCTGGAGAGCACCGACTTTCTGGTGAAGGCGGCGGAGATTGGCGTGATTATGCTGATGTTCACCGCAGGCATCGACACAGATATGAACGAGCTGAAGGAGACCGGGCTCCATGCCAGCGTGATTGCGGTGCTGGGCGTGTTTGTGCCGCTGTTTCTGTGCGGCGGGCTGTACCTCTTTTTCTTCTGCGGCGGGGAGTTTACCCCCTATAACCTGCTAAAATCCGCCTTTATGGGCTCGGTGTTCTCGGCTACCTCGGTGTCCATCACGGTGGAGACCCTGAACGAGATGGGCAAGCTGAAGACCAAAACCGGCACCACTCTGCTCAGCGCCGCCCTGATCGACGACATTATTGGCATTGTGGTGCTGTCTGTCCTCAGTGCGTTCAGCTCCGGGGACTCCGACCCGGTGCAGGTGCTGATTCACATTGTGCTGTTTTTTGTTTTTGTGCTGGTGGTTGGTCTGGTGGTCCGCCGGATTTTTGCCTACGTTGCGGAGGAGCACTGGCACAGCCGCCGGGTGGCGGTGTGGTCGCTGGCCTTCTGTCTGCTTATGGCCTACTGTGCCGAGGAGTGGTTCGGGGTGGCCGACATCACCGGGGCCTACTTTGCCGGCCTGATCCTCTGTAATGTGACCAAGGCCCGGAAGTTTGTGGCGAAAAAGTTCACCGTTACCTCCTATATGGTGTTTACTCCGGTGTTTTTTGCCAGTGTGGGCATGAAGACCAATCTGCGGGATATGAACGCTGATATTCTGGTCTTTGCCCTGCTGCTGGTGCTGGCTGCGGTGCTGTCCAAGATTGTCGGCTGCGGTCTGGGCGGACTGATGTGCCGCATGAGCCGCCACCAGTCCCTGGTGGTGGGCATCGGCATGGTGGCCCGGAGTGAGGTGGCGCTGATGGTGGCCCAACGGGGCATCAGCGCCGGGATGATTGACCCCTCTATCCTGCCCACCATTGTTCTGGCTGTGATCGCGTCCGCCCTGCTCACTCCGGTGCTGCTGAAGGTTACTATCTCCAGGGGGCCGGAATTGGTCTGACCTGTGTAAAAGCGCAATCGGCCTGCCCAAAGTTGGGCAGGCCGATTTTTGCTTATGCCCAGGGCAGCCAGCTGCCGCCCCCGCGGGCTTCCATAACATCCAGTGCGCCGTCCAGCATGCCGGCGGCGTCAGCCATGGTGAGGGTGTCAGCCAGCTGGACTGCCCCTGCGGTGTCCGCACGGATGATACCGGAAGCGGACAGGTTGGCGGCCGCCTGGGCGGCCCAGTGGCCGGCGCCGTCGGCGGAGAAGACCACTACCGGCACATCGGTGATATCCAGAAGATTGTCCAGCATGACGGTGGCTTCCGCCCGGGAGATGGAGTCCTCAGCTCCGAAGACGGGAGCGCCGTTCGCATCCCGGGAGCCCTGGACCACCCCCGCCTTCAGGGCGGCGGAGACAGCGCCCTTGGCCCAGGTGGGTATGGCATCGTCATCGGAGAAGCCGGTGAGGGTGGCACCCTCCAGGTCCTCCAGTCCGGCCACCGACATGGCCATGGTGAGGAACTGGGCCCGGGTGACGGTCTGGTCCGGGTCAAAGAAATAGCGGCCATTCACATACCGGCCGGTGTAGATCCCCTCCTCGGCCAGACGGATGGCCGACTTTTGGACGGGGTGGCCCTTCAGGTCGGAGTAGGTCACCTTGGTGTCCGGCTTGTCGATGCGCAGCGACACCTTGGCTTCGGGGGAGGTGTTGCCCGCGGGGTCAATGGCCACATAGGTGAAGGAATCTTTTCCTGTCTTGTTCTCGTAGGGGGTGTAGACAAACTGGCTGGACCCGTCCTCCGCCAGGGTGACTGCCCCGCGGGCGGGGGTGGAGGTGAGCTGGAAGGTGAGGGCGTCCCCCTCGCCGTCCACGGCGTCGAAGTAGCCGGTGATGGCCACGTTTTTATAGGTGGTCAGTTCCATGTTTCGGGCTACCGGCGGATTGTTCTCCTGGGCGAGGAGGTAGATGGTGGCTGTGGTGGGAGACGCCGCAGTCCCGGAGGGGAAGGAGGCGGTGAACACCAGGGTGGCGGTGGTGACAGTGGGGTTCTTTACGCTCTGGAATCGCAGGCCGGCCAGAGCGGTGGCGTCCACAAAGGAGCCCGTCTCTACCGGCTGGCCGCCGATACACAGCGTACCGGCCCCGGGGTCGGGCAGGATGTCAATGGTGATGCCGTTGAGGGCGGTCTTGCTGTCGGGCTTGACGGCGAAGTCCTCCTGGGTAAACGCGATGGCGGAGCCGATCAGACCGTTTTTGGAAAAATCCGCCACATAGGGGGGGTCCGTCTTTTTGTTCCAGAAAAAGGCGGAGGCGGGCAGCGTCAGGGATACAGCCAGGGCCAGCGCCAGAACAGGCGCTGCCGCCCGGCGGAGGGAAATGCGATTCATAGGGATACCTCCTTTGAAATGGATGTATCCCTATTGTTTTTCCCTTTTGAGGAAATTATGCGGGGAGAATTTGATTGATATTTATGTATCTTCGCCGGTCAGCGACATGATGGACACCTCAAAGGCGGTGCGCTCCTGAATCTGGCCGTCGATCTCCTTGGTATACACCCGGCTTTGCAGCCGGCCCTCCAGTGCCAGGTGGTCGCCTACCTCCATGGCGCCGCATCGGTAGGCCAGACTGCCCCAGGCGATGCAGGGCAGATAGTCCGCACGGCCGTAGCGGCGGTTGGCGGCCAAAATCATGTCGCAGATGGTGCGGCCCAGGGGGGTGGCGCGGAGGACGGGCGGCTTGCACAGGGTTCCGGACAGCTCCAGCCGGTTCTCATCCTCCCCCTCCTCCTGAGAGAGCTCCTTTGCAAAGACGCTGACCACCAGCCGGTTGCCTACGCCGCTGCGGTTGTTGAAGGTGCGTACCTCCCCCCATACGGCAAGGGGACTGCCCTCGCCCGGCGAGGAAAGGGCGGACAGCTGATCCCGGGCGGCTATCACATGGAGGATGTCCTCCGCTCCGGACAGCCGGCACACCGACAGGGGGAGCATATAGTATTCCATGCCGTGGTTTACATGGGAGAGGGTGGGAGAGGCGGTCAGCCGCCCCCGGAGGAAAATTTTGTTGTTGTTGGTCTGCATGAAAGCAACACTCCTATCGTCAAACGACCAAGGGTCTGTTGCTTTCATTCTATGCGCAGGGCGGGGGAGGTATGTTTCAAAAAAACAGGCCCTCCCAAGGGGGAGGGTCTGTGGGGGATTGGGACTGTTTCCGCTTCTCTAAAATGCTGTGGCGGGGGAGGGGGTGTCAGTTGTTTCCTGGAGGGCGGGGAGGACGACGGTGATTCGGGTGCCTACGCCGAGACGTGAGACCACCTCGAACCAGCCGCCGTGGCGCGCTACAATCCACTTGGCGATAGACAGGCCCAGGCCGGTGCCGCCGGTTTTCCGGTCCCGGGACTGGTCGGTGCGGTAGAAGCGCTCGAAGATGTGGGGGATGCCCTCGGGGGGGATGCCCATGCCCTCGTCCTGAACGGTGAGCCGGACATGGCCCTGGCTGGACAGAACACGCAGGTAGATGCGGCCCTCGGGGGGGCTGTATTTCAGGCTGTTGTCCATCATAATGCGCAGCACCTGCTTCATCAGGCCGGGGTCAGCATATATGCTGACGGGGTCCTCCCCCCAGCGGGGGAGGAAGGTGCGGTCAGGATGGAGCATCTCCTCCTCCCGGAGGACCTCGCCGGCCAGATCGGTGAGGTCCAGCGGTTCCATTTTTACCGGCTGGGAGTCGTTGTCCCCCCGGGCCAGGAAGAGAAGCTGCTCCACCAGCCGCTCCATGGAGGCGGCTTCCCCGCGGATGGCGTCGATGGACTCCTGGAGGGCTTCCGGGTCGCTCTTGCCCCAGCGGTCGAGGAGGGCGGCGTAGCCCTGGATGACGGCAATGGGGGTGCGCAGCTCGTGGCTGGCGTCGGAGACAAAGCGCATTTGGGCGCTGTAGGCCTGGTTGACCCGGTCCATCAGCTCGTTGATGGATTGGGCCAGGGAGCGCAGCTCCTTCTGGGTGGGGGGCAGGTCAATGCGGCTGTCCAAGTGGGCGGCGTCAATCTTATCCAGTTCGCCGGCCAGATTTTCGATCTCCCGCCTGGACATGTGGGTCATAGAGTTGAGCCGGGCCGCGGTGGCGGCCAGGTCCTGGATGGGGCGGAGCACCTTGCGGATGGAGCGGTTGCTGCGGAAGAGGTTGGTGAGCAGGGAGAGGGCCTGACAGATCAGAATTACCACGCCCGCCCAGTAAAGGCCGGTGGAAATGCCGGACAGGTCCACGGTGACGGCGTAGGGCTGGCCGCCGTTGGGCATTTCGATGGTGTAATAAGAGGCGAGGTTCCAGGAGCGCAGGCCCTCCCAGGTCTCCGGCCAGCTGGTGGGCAGCCAGCTGGCGGCGGCGGAGTAGCCCTCCGGCGGCCGTTGGAGGGGGGCGATGGTGTAGTCGCTGGCCTCCATCCAGGCCAGGGCGTCCTGGGAGGGCACACCCCGCCGGTTGACCAGCTCCACCACATCGGCACAGCGGTTTTCCGCGTAGAGGGACATACCGAAGACGGCCAGCACCAGCAGCAGCAGGTCCATGACCAGGAAAATGCCCAGCTGGCGCAGGAAAAAGCCGATGTTCAGCCGCAGAGCCAGGGAGGAGTCCCGGGCGGCGGCGATGGGGTCCGATGGGGGCGGGGTTTGGAAACGGTGCCGGCTGCGGGGCATGGGGTTCACCTCCCTGGGATGTAGGGGCGGACACTGTCCGCCCGCTGCATGGAACTCTGTAGGGACGCATCATGATGCGTCCGCAATGCGATACGGTACGATAATATGGTGCATCCCTGGTATATCCGTGACATGGTACGTCCTGTGATACGGCGCGTCCCGCGATACGGTGCGGGTGCTGGAGCAGGGCGGACGCTTCGTGAAGCGTCCCTACAGGGTCTTGATCCACGCCCGGATGGTCTCCAAATTCTCAAAGGCCACAAAGCTGCCGCCGTGGAGGAGAAAATCGAGGTATTTGTCCTCCTCAGGGGTGCGGCGGCCGCCCTTGTCCCGAAGGGATTCCCGTATGGACTTGGTGGCCATACCCACCATGCGGCGCTTGAGCCAGCCCACCTTTTTTGGGGCCCATCCACCCTGGAGATAGAAAATGGGGGCGTCAGGGACGTAGTTGGCTTTGGACAGGGTGTCCAGCACCTGCTGGGAGACGGGGGACATGCCCACGCCGCACACCCCCTTCACGGTGAATTGCTTTACTGCCTGGTCGATGCCGGCGATGTGGCCCGCCATGAGGGGGCCCATGTAGAAGACGGTCTCCCCGGGGCCCACCTTGCCCTGGGCCTCGGCCAGGGGGCAGACCTTCATTTTTTCCGCCTTGGCCAGCATTTCGGCGTACTCTTTGGTAAAGCCGGTGTTGGAACGGTATACAATAGTCACGGTTACTCCTCCTTGATGACATAGCCCACGCCCCGGACGGTGTGGATGAGCTTGAGACCAAAGGCGTCGTCCAGCTTGCTGCGCAGAAAACGGATGTAGACGTCTACCGAGTTGGTCTCGCCCACAAAGTCGAAGCCCCATACCGCATCCAGAAGGGCCTCCCGGGTGAGCACCCGGCTCTTGTTTTCCAGCAGGTGGCGGAGCAGGTCAAACTCCTTTTTGGTAAGCTCCACCGTTTGGCCCCGGACCATGACCTGGTGTTTTTCTACGTCCATCACCAGCGGGCCCGCCGACAGAGGGATGTTCTGGGCGGCCTGACCGCCCTTGCCCCGCAGGGCGGCACGGATGCGGGCCAGCAGCTCCTCGATGGCGAAGGGCTTGGTGATGTAGTCGTCGGCCCCGGAGTCCAGGCCGGCCACCTTGTCCACCACGCTGTCCCTGGCAGTTAACATAATTACTGGGACCTGGCTCTCCCGGCGCAGGCGGCGCAGCACTTCCATCCCGGACAGCTGGGGGAGCATGATGTCCAGCAGCACCAGGTCGAAGGAGCCGCCCAGGGCCAGCTCCAGGCCCCGGCGGCCGTCCAGGGCCTTTTCCACCTGGTAGCCCTCGTATTTTAACTCCATCTCTACCATGCGGGCCAGCTTTTCCTCGTCTTCCACCAGGAGGATGCGTTCTGCCATTTCTCTCACCTCACGGGATTATTTTTTGTCCTGCTCGTCGGAGTGCCAGTCGTGTTTCAGTTCGTCCATGACCTTGTGGCCCAGGTCGGAGGCGGTGTCGGCCACAGAGCCCATCATGTTGTTCAGGCTCTCCCGCTCCAGGTCAGGGCCGGAGAAGCGGTAGCGGAAGCCCAGAAAGAGCCCCAGAATCAGAATCGGAATGGTCACCCAGGGGGCACAGCACAGCAGCAGCAGGAGAATCAGCACCGGCAGGGCGGTGATGGGCTGGTCCCGGCGCCAGATTTCCAGCTCGTTGTCGATGAGCCAGCGGCGCAGAGTGTTGAAAAAACGCCGGCCGCCGTCCCCTTTGGGGCGGGGCGGAGGTGCGTTTTTCTTTTTCCGCTCCTTTACGAGCAGCTGGGCGGGGAGGTGGTCCGCAGGTGGAGGGGGGACCTCACTCTTGGTGGAGTAGTAGGCGGCTTCCTTCCGGGGAATGGCGCCCTTTTCTTCCAGATAAATCAGGGCGTCCAGAAGATTGCCGCCGCTGTACTCCAGGGCCTCCTTGGCCTGGGTGTAGCTGACATTGGCTTTTTCCTTCAGACGTTCTACCATTTCCAGTGTGATTTCCATAAAGACGGCTCCTTTCCGCAGACCCTGTTCCTGTTTGTGCTGTTCAGTGTATCACGGCCGGGTTGAAGGACCGTTTAGCTTACATTAAGATTTCCTTAAAAATTAATGTGGATATGGGTGTAATGCTCCTATTCTAGCACATTTTTTCTGATGTGGACAGTCCCTAATGTGCTGCAAAGAAAAAAGAATCCGAAATATACAATAAAATATCACCAAATAACAGATAAAATAAAATAATATCAAAATAACTTGGACTTTGAATAGGAGTGTGCTATAATTTATAATCGACTTTTGTATCAGTAACATTGAGGTGATCAAATGAGTGAAAAGACTGCAACGGATGAGAGCTATATCAGCATTGACGAAGCAGCGGGGTATTTGGACATAAAAACGGTTACTTTGCGGAATTGGATAAAAAAGAAGCCCGACATCCCGGCACACCGAGTGGGAAAACTTTGGAAATTCAAACGTTCTGAGTTGGATGAGTGGATTAAGAGCGGTAAAAGTGCAATGGATCAGGCATGAACATAAAACACGGAAGGAAGTTCAGCGATGACAGAAATTAAGCTGTATAATGAAGATTGCATAGCCGCGATGAAGAAGCTTGACGAGAAGTCGATTGACCTGATTGTGACGGACCCACCTTATAATTTGGGGAATTTTATGAAGAGCCGCGACACCAACTTGAGCAAAATGCGCGACAATTTTTTCGGCTCGGCGGGCTGGGACGACATGGAATATGGCGAGTGGGAGAAGTCGATGGATGACTTTTTCAAGGCTGCCGCGCGTGTGGTGAAAAACGGCGGGACGATGATAGTCTTTATGGCGATTATCAAGGTCGAGACGCTCATAAGGCTTGCGGAAAAGCATGGGTTTTATTACAAGACTACGGGGATTTGGCACAAGACCAATCCTATGCCCCGGAACATGAATCTGCACTTTGTAAATTCAACGGAGGCCTGGATTTATTTTACTTACAAGAAAAAAACGGGCACCTTCAACAACGGCGGCGCCATGTTCCATGACTTTATCGAGACATCTGTAACGCCGAACGGGGAGCGCAGGTTTGGCAGACATCCCACCCAGAAGCCGGAAAGCCTGATCCAACACTTTGTAGAGATACTGTCCAACCCCGGAGGTTGGGTGCTGGACCCTTTTATGGGCAGCGGGACAACGGGGGTTATCTCAAAGAGGACGGAACGGAACTTTGTAGGCATTGAGCTGGATAAAAAATACTATGACATGGCAGAGGCGAGGATTAAGGGGGCATGACATGAAACCGAGGGTAATTGATTTGTTTGCGGGAGTAGGTGGATTGTCCCTGGGGTTTGAGATGCGTGGCTTTGAAGTTGTGCTCGCCAATGAATATGACACTTCGATTGCAGCCGCCTACCAAGAAAACCACAGAACCACCAAGATGATTGTCGGTGATATTACCTCGCTTGATTTGCAGCGGACTTTTGGCGGATATAACGGGCAGACCGATGTCATAATCGGGGGACCTCCCTGCCAGGGATTTTCCCAGAAGGGGCAGCGGAAGACAATTCATGATGCGCGGAACTTTCTGTTTAAATATTACGTTGAGGTTGTCAAGCTGGTTGAGCCAAAGTATTTCGTTATGGAAAACGTGCCCAACCTTTTGACCGCCGAAAACGGGTATTTTTACAGGGAAATTGAGGAGCTCTTTCAATCTATGGGGTATTGCCTTGAGAGGGGCGTATTGAATGCGTCGGATTATGGTGTTCCGCAAAACCGCAGGCGGGCGGTGATTATCGGGAAAAAAGGCGGGAAGGCTCCTGGTCTGCCAAAGGCTAAGAACGTATCGGTAACAATCTGGGATGCCATCAGTGATTTGGCCTATCTGGAGTCGGGCGAAGGTTCTGAGGTGCAGCAATACAAAAATGAGCCGCAGAACGAATACCAGAAGCTTCTGCGCAGGGATTCGGAGACGCTGTATAACCATGTGGCGACGAGACACTCCCCGCTTGCACTGGAAAGGCTTGCGATGATTCCGCCAAATTCCGGCAAGGAGGTGCTGCCGAAGGAGCATTTGACGAAATCAATTTACAGCGGCACATGGACCCGGATGCGGAAGGACGAAATTTCCGTTACCATCACAACACGTTTTGATACGCCGTCATCGGGGAAATTTACCCATCCCTATTTGGACAGGGCAATTACGGTTAGAGAAGCGGCACGGATACAGTCTTTCCCGGATCGTTTTCGCTTCATTGGGAATAAGGGCTCCCAGATGAAACAGGTGGGCAACGCGGTGCCGCCGCTTTTGGCTGCGGCGATAGCGGAAGTGATTTTGGACGATATGAAGGAGGACGAGCAGCATGAATAGGCCGGACAATATGTTTGTATATGATGAGATGGATTTGAAGCTGGGTATAAAGTCCTCCCTTCCCCATGTGAAGAGCACCCTTGCCCTTGCAATTCTCCTGTGGGAGTGCGCCGACCGTCCGGCAGAGCTTGTATATGCTGTACAGCATGGCGATAAGGTTATACTGACGGATGAACTGAGACAGTGGGTGTTTGATTATCTTTCTGAAATCTGTGGGGACGAGCAGATTGATTACAACAGCCTGATAGCGAAAATCAACGAGAACCAGCTGTTCAAGTCGCAGATGGAGGCCCTGATTGTTGCTTTTGAGCTTGTCTGGAAATTGGCAAAGGTCAGCTTTGTCGAGGGGGACAAGGCGGCCAGTGCCGAAAGGACGGGCGGTATCCGCTACCCCAAGAAATTGCTGTATTCTGTGAACGCAGACATTATCCACAGCGTAATTGAGAGCCACCATGACGCGTATATCCGTGTGTTGATGTCGTGGATAGGGTTCCGTGTGGATATAGACCCTGAGTGTGATGCTATACTGACACACCTCTTTACGGCTTTGTCTGAAGGGGCCGTTTTTAAGATGACAGACGGCAGCCGTGGGGTGGTGTTTAACCAGAACAGCCTGTACTGTAAGGCGCTGGAGACAGATCAGCCTGTGGATATCAACGGGGACGATGAGGCGAAAGGCTCCCTCCGCATCTTGAAGTCTCTGCTTTCGGACGGCTTGAATCCCTACCTTCAGTATTCCGGCGGAAGGGTTGCCACAGCGGAAAGAAGGGACAGGGAGCTGGAAGCCTATCAGATGCGCGTGGACACATTCCTCCGCCTGTCGGCTACAAAGGTTGTGGGGGTGGAGGATCCAAAAGGGGATGACGGCGGTCTGGAGCAGGATAATCTGGAAGATGTCCGCGTCTCTGGCGGGACGAACGTGCTTCTGTACGGCGTTCCGGGGGCGGGGAAAAGCTGGACCATTGCGCATGAATACTGCAATGACGAAAGGAGGATGGAGCGGCTTGTGTTCCATCCGGATTACACCTATTCCGATTTTATTGGACAGATTTTGCCGAGCGTGTCAGAGGGCATGGTAAGCTATTCCTTTATACCGGGACCGTTTACATCGCTGCTTAAAAAAGCATATTTGAATCCGGATACAGAGTATTTCCTTCTGATTGAGGAGATCAACAGGGGCAACGCTCCCGCTATTTTCGGCGAAGTGTTTCAGCTGCTTGACAGAAAGACGGAGATCAGGGAAACGGGTGACGACGGCTATCCGATTGGCACCAGCGAATACGGGATCACAAATGCCAACATCGCCGGGGTAGTTTACGGCAATCCAAGACATAAGGTGCGCATACCGTCCAATATGTCCATAATCGGAACCATGAACACTTCCGACCAGAATGTATTTACCCTTGATACGGCTTTCCAGCGCAGATGGGATATGCGCATGATTGAAAACAGCTTCAACGGCGTGAGCCCCGCGTTTGCCGACCATGCGATCCTGGATACCCAGGTCACATGGCGGGTTTTCTGTACAGCCATCAATAATATCATCCTGGAGAAAAACGTCAGGCTGACTTCCGCCGAGGATAAGCGCCTTGGGACGTATTTTGTACATCTGCGTGACCTTGTCTATGATGGGAACGCCGATAATGAGCAGCTTGGGGAATTGGAAAGGGCAAAAGCGAGAAGGAATAACAGCCGCTTCCCGGAGAAAGTTTTGAAGTACCTGTGGGACGATGCGTTCAAGTTCTCGCGGGAGGATGTGTTTGACGTCGGCCAGTACAACAGCCTGGAAGCTGTTATAAGGAAGTTTGTGCAGGAGAGAGGAAACGCCCGCTTCTCGGTGTTTAAGGATACGGTGTATGATGGGCTAACGAGTCCCGGCTTACAGAAAGGTTAAGGCGGTGGTGGGGCATGGAGAAGGAATCTGACCTGCGAAAACGCTGCCATATCAACACGAACGAGGAAGGAGACCGCTTTGTGGGAGTCAAGGCCGATACGGAAGGTGCGGCCGTGTATTTCCCCATTGGATACCAACTGCCTGATGACGAGATGGAGCTGAAGCGGGATGTTCTGCATCTGTTCCAGGTGCTTGCGGAATTTACGGATGTTTCCGACAAGGTGCTTGCAAGGAAGGAGTTTGAAGCCCCGCAGTTGGTGGAGTTCCCCATCAACGCCTACCTTGAAATCATAAACTATTACATGGAAAGCGGCTACTATATGGAATGTGATCGGGTATTCAAGACCAGCGACCGCGGAAATATAGATTGGGCGCGCACCATACAAAGACAGACCGCGCTGATTCAGGCGAATCTTACGCCTGTTTATACGCGGTACACGGTCCGGGAATCCGCCCCAAACAAGGATAAGGAAATCACGCGTATCCATATGCACTGCGTCTATGAGAGTTTTGAAAAGCTGGGCTGGCTGTTTACCCCATATATGCCGCCAAAACCTGCGGGTGCGCTGGACGAGAAGCGGTTTATTTCCATACTGACTGACAAGCTGGGGAACACCAACAGCGACAAGGGGAAGCGGCTCTTTCAATCCATGCTCGATATGCTGAGGCATATGGACGAGAGAACATCGGAAAAGCAGTTTTATTTTGGGACAGACTATTTTGAGGGAGTGTGGGAGCGGCTTATTGACCGGGTGTTCGGCATCAGGAACAAGCAGGACTATTTTCCAAGGACAAGGTGGCTTCTTTCACACGGGAAATATAAGGAGAAGTACCCGCTTGAGCCGGACAGCATCATGATATACGATGGGAAAATGTATGTCCTCGACGCTAAATATTACCGCTATGGAATTACCGGAAATCCAAACCACCTGCCGAATTCATCGTCTATAAACAAGCAGATTACTTACGGCGAGTACATATATAACCAGGGACGGGCAACGGACGAAAGACTGTTTAACGCTTTCCTGATGCCCTACAATGCCGCGGAGAATGTTTTCGGCATCCACGATGCGTTCTGCAACGTCGGGATGGCTGTTGGAAATTGGAAAAACAATACCCATAATTACGAGAAAATCCAGGGAATTCTGATTGATACCCGCTATCTGATGTACCATTATACGGGAAACCAAAAGAACAGCGTGATTGCCCTGGCACAGTCCATTGAGGGCGCATTGGCGGCGAATAACGGGCTTTTGCCAAAGATGGATGAGACAACATGAACAGCTTCTGCTCCGCAGTGAAAACCTGTGGGGCAGAAGCTGTTTTTTGCGCACAATAATGGGAGAGCCGGCGCGGCTTAACGCTGCACCGGCTCTCGCTTAAAATGTTTTCTTGCGGTCACCGCCCCGTTACGGGCGGCCGGTTATCCTTAGCGCAGGTTGAAGAAGGCCTTCATGCCGGGATACTGAGCCACGTCGCCCAGCTCCTCCTCGATGCGCAGCAGCTGGTTGTACTTGGCCACGCGGTCGGTGCGGCTGGGGGCGCCGGTCTTGATCTGGCCGGCGTTGAGGGCCACGGCGATGTCGGCAATGGTGGCGTCCTCGGTCTCGCCGGAGCGGTGGGACACGATGGCGGTGTAGCCGGCCCGGTTGGCCATCTGGATGGCGTCCAGGGTCTCGGTGAGGGTGCCGATCTGGTTGACCTTGATGAGGATGGCGTTGCCCACCTTCTTCTCAATGCCGGTGGCCAGACGGGACACGTTGGTGACAAACAGGTCGTCGCCCACCAGCTGCACCCGGTCGCCGATGGCCTTGGTCAGCATGGCCCAGCCCTCCCAGTCGGTCTCGGCCATGCCGTCCTCCAGGGAGATGATGGGGTAGGTGTCGGCGAACTTCTTCCACATGTTCACCAGCTGCTGCTGGGTCAGCTTCTTGTTGCTCTTGGGCTGGATATAGCACTTCTCGTCCTCGTTCCACCACTCGGAGGAGGCGGCGTCGATGGCGATCTTGAAGTCCTCGCCGGGCTTGTAGCCGGCTTCCTCGATGGCCTGGACAATGACCTTCAGGGCGTCCTCATCCTTCTTCAGGTTGGGGGCGTAGCCGCCCTCGTCGCCCACGCCGGCGGCGGGGGTGCCGTTCTCCTTCAGGGTTTTCTTCAGCTGATGGAAGACCTCGGCGCAGCGGCGCAGAGCCTCGCGGAAGGAGGGGGCGGAGACGGGCATAATCATGAACTCCTGGATCTCCACGTTGTTGGTGGCGTGGGCGCCGCCGTTGAGGATGTTCATCATGGGCACAGGCAGCTGCTTGGCGTTGACGCCGCCGATATAGTTGTACAGGGAGGTGCCCAGAGCGTTGGCGGCAGCCTTGGCGCAGGCCAGGGAGGCGCCCAGGATGGCGTTGGCGCCCAGGCGGTCCTTGTTGGCGGTGCCGTCCAGATCAATGAGCATCTTGTCGATGGCGGTCTGGTCCAGCACGTTGGTGCCGATGAGGGCCTCAGCGATCTCGGTGTTCACGCTCTCCACGGCCTTCAGCACGCCCTTGCCCAGGTAGCGGCTCTTGTCGCCGTCCCGGAGCTCGCAGGCCTCATAGATGCCGGTGGATGCGCCGGAGGGAACGGCGGCACGGCCCATAGTGCCGTCCTCCAGGTAGACCTCTACCTCGACGGTGGGATTGCCGCGGCTGTCCAGAATCTCGCGGCCGATTACGTCTACAATTTCGATCATCTGCTTCATGGTGTTTGATCTCCTTTCAAATTGTCAGCGGATATCACTTGGTAAAGCGGGACCATCCCGCCGGGAACACATAATTACTGGGCAATCAGGGTCTGGCCGTCCATCTCGGCGGGCTTCTCCAGGCCCATCAGGTCCAGCATGGTGGGGGCGATGTCGCACAGGCGGCCGTCCCGCAGGGTGACGTTGGCCCCCACGATGCAGAAGGGCACCAGATTGGTGGTGTGGGCGGTGAAGGGGGAGCCGTCGGTGTCCACCATCCGCTCGGCGTTGCCGTGATCGGCGGTGATGAGGGACACGCCGCCCATCTTGGAGGTGGCCTCCACCACCTTGCCCACGCACTCGTCCACGGTGGACACCGCCTTGCAGGCGGCTTCGTACACGCCGGTGTGGCCCACCATGTCGCAGTTGGCAAAGTTGAGGATAATCACGTCGTAATTGCCGCTGAGGATGCGGTTGACCGCCTCCTCGGTGACCTCATAGGCGGACATCTCGGGCTGGAGGTCGTAGGTGGCCACCTTGGGGGAGTTGATGAGACACCGGTCCTCCCCAGGGAACACCTGCTCCACGCCGCCGTTGAAGAAGAAGGTCACATGGGCGTACTTCTCGGTCTCGGCAATGCGCAGCTGGGTCAGCCCCAGGTTGGAGATGTACTCCCCAAAGATGTTGGTCAGCTTCTGCCGGGGGTAGGCCACCGTCACGTTGGGCATGGTGGCGTCGTACTCGGTGGTGCATACAAAGTCCACGGGAATGAAGCCCGTCTTGCGCTCCACATCGGTGAAGTCCTCGTCCACCAGGGTGCGGGTAATCTCCCGGGCCCGGTCAGGGCGGAAGTTGAAGAAAATCACCGAGTCGTTGTCACGGAACCGGGCGTCCTTGGCGCAGACCACGGGGACCATAAACTCGTCGGTGACCCCCGCGTCGTAGGAGGTCTGGACGGCGTCGGCGGCGTCGGCTACAAAGGGGGCCTGGCCGCAGACCATGGCGTCGTAGGCCTTCTGGAGCCGGTCCCACCGTTTGTCCCGGTCCATGGCGTAGTACCGGCCCATGACGGTGGCGATCTGCCCGATGCCCAGCTGCTGCATCTTGGCCTGGAGCTTCTCCACAAAGCCCTTGCCCGAGGAGGGGGGCACGTCCCGGCCGTCCAGGAAGCAGTGGACGTAGACCTTTTTCAGCCCCTGGTCCTGGGCCATTTTCAGAAGGGCGTACAGGTGGGTGATGTGGCTGTGGACACCGCCGTCGGAGAGGAGACCCATCAGGTGGAGGGCGGAGCCCCACTCCCGGCAGTTCTCCATGGCTTCCAGGTAGGCAGGGTTCTCGAAGAAGGCCCCGGTCTCGATATCCCGGCTGATGTGGGGCAGGTCCTGGAAGACCACCCGGCCCGCGCCGATGTTGGTGTGGCCCACCTCGCTGTTGCCCATCTGGCCGTCGGGCAGGCCCACGTCCAGCCCGGAGGCAGACAGCCTGCTGTGGGGGCACTGGGAGAAGAATTTGTCCAGATTGGGGGTGGGGGCGTTGACCACCGCGTTGCCGGCGGAGGGGCCCTCCACGCCAAAACCGTCCATAATAATCAAAGTGGTAGGTGTTTTCATAAAAAAACCTTTCCTTTATTGTAGGGGCCGCCCCCTACACAAAATTACTCCTGATTGGCAGCCTCGATAATCTTCACAAAGTCGGCGGGCTTCAGGGCGGCGCCGCCGATCAGACCGCCGTCCACGTCGGGCTGGGCCAGCAGCTCTTCAGCGTTTTTGGCGTTCATGGAGCCGCCGTACTGGATGGTGACGGAGCGGGCCACATGGGCGCCGTACTGCTTGCGGATGACGGTGCGGATGGCCTGGCAGACCTCGCCGGCCTGCTCGGCGGTGGCGGTCTTGCCGGTGCCGATGGCCCACAGGGGCTCATAGGCGATGACAACATGGCGCACCTTCTCGGGGGCCACGTTGGCCAGGGCGCACTTCACCTGATAGGCGATGAGCTCCATGGTCACACCTAGCTCCCGCTGCTCCAGGCTCTCGCCCACGCAGATGATGGGAATCAGGCCGGCCTCGATGGCGGCGTGGACCTTCTTGTTCACGGTGAAATCGGTCTCGTTGTAATAGCTGCGGCGCTCGGAGTGGCCGATGATGACGTACTTGGCCCCCGCCTCCTTGATCATGGCGGCGGTGATTTCGCCGGTGTAGGCGCCGTGGTCCAGCTCGTGGCAGGTCTCAGCGCCGATGGCGATGTGGCAGTCCTTGAACAGACGGACGGCGGCCTGGATGTTGGTGGCGGGGACACACAGCACCACATTGCACCACTTGCCCTTGGGCATGATGGGCTTAATCTCCTCAGCGAAGGCCTTGGTCTGGGACAGGGTGTTGTTCATCTTCCAGTTGCCGGCGATGATGGTCTTGCGGTAGCGGCGATTCATAATTAAATCTCTCCTATCGTATATTTTGATTTTTTATTTGTCCAAGAGACAGGCAACGCCCGGTAATTCTTTCCCTTCCATAAACTCCAGGGAGGCGCCGCCGCCGGTGGAGATATGGGTCATCTTATCCGCGTAGCCCAGCTGCTGCACCGCGGCCGCGGAGTCGCCGCCGCCGATGATGGTGATGGCGCTGGTCTTGCTCAGAGCCTCGGCCACCGCCTTGGTGCCGGCGGCGAACTTCTCAAACTCAAACACGCCCATGGGGCCGTTCCAGATAACGGTGCCCGCGTCGGCCACGGCGTCGCAGTAGAGCTTCACCGTCTCGGGACCGATGTCCAGCCCCTCCCAGCCGTCGGGAATCTCGCCGGCCTTGACCACCTGGCTGTTGGCGTCGGGGGCGAAGGCGTCGGCAATGACGGTGTCCACAGGCAGGAGCAGCTTCACGCCCTTGTCCTTGGCCTTCTGGATCATCTCCAAGGAGTAGTCCTTCCAGTCCTCCTCCAGCAGGGAGTTGCCCACCTTGCCGCCCTGGGCGGCGGAGAAGGTGTAGGCCATGCCGCCGCCGATGATGATGGTGTCGGCAATTTCCAGGAGGTTGTTGATGACGCCGATCTTGGAGGACACCTTGGACCCGCCCAGGATGGCCACCAGGGGCCGCTTGGGGTTGGCCAGGGCGCCGCCGATGAAGTCCAGCTCCTTCTGGATCAGGAAGCCGGACACGGCGGGCAGGTGGGCCGCCACGCCGGCGGTGGAGGCGTGGGCGCGGTGGACCGCGCCGAAGGCGTCGGATACATATACCTCAGCCATGTCGGCCATGGCCTTGGCCAGGGCGGGGTCGTTCTTGGTCTCGCCCTTCTCAAAACGGGTATTCTGGAGCAGGAGAATCTCACCGGGCTTCAGGGCGGCGGCCTTGGCCTGGGCGTCGGGGCCCACCACGTCGTCGGCCAGGATTACCGGCTTGCCCAGCAGCTCGCCCAGGCGGGCGGCCACCGGCTCCATGCGCAGCTCGGCCAGGGACTTCTTCCACTTCTCCTCGGTGATGGAGGCCTCGTCCTTGCCCTTCTCCAGCTGCTTCTTCTTGTAGGACTCGAAGGTGGCCACCGGCTTGCCCATGTGGGAGCAGGCGATCACCGCCGCGCCCTGGTCCAGCAGGTACTGGATGGTGGGCAGGGCGGCGCGGATGCGCTTGTCGTCGGTGATGACGCCGCTGCCGTCCTTGGCCATGGGCACGTTGAAGTCGCAGCGCAGCAGGACCTTCTTGCCCTTGACGTCCACATCCTTGACTGTCTTCTTGCTATAGTTCATTTTCTTGACTCCTTTCTCATGGTAAAGGTGACAAAATAGGGGGTCATGACTGTTTCGCCATCTCTCCCGCTCCGGACAGACCGGGAAAGCCGAGCTGCCGCAGAGCCTCGTAGGTGAGGACGGCAACCGAGTTGGCCAGGTTCAGACTTCGGGCGTCGGGCCGCATGGGAATGCGGACGCACCGGTCCTGCCAGCGCGTCCTCAGGTCCTTGGGCAATCCGGCGGTCTCCTTGCCGAACATGAGCCAGCAGCCCTCCCGAAACGATGCCTGGGTGTAGTCCCGGGGGGCCTTGGTGGTGGCCAGCCACAGGTCTGGCCTGGGGTTGACCGCAAAGAAATGGTCCAGACTGTCGTAGACGTGCAGGTCTACCATGTGCCAGTAGTCCAGCCCCGCCCGGCGCACAGCCCGCTCGCTGATGTCGAAGCCCAGGGGCTTCACCAGATGCAGGCGGCTGCGCGTGGCGGCACAGGTGCGGGCGATATTGCCGGTATTCTGAGGTATCTCCGGCTCAACCAGTACAATGTTCAGCACTTGGGCCCCTCCTCGCTCTTGCGGGTCTTATTGTAGTCCAAAGCGGAAAAAATTTCAACTGTAAAATGGTCGAAATATTGCAGAAAGTTCACAAAAATATTGAAATATCTACGATTCGCCCTGAAATTTGTTCGTTTTTTAAATTTACCGCTTTTTTCCGCCGCTTTTTTAGGCAAAGTGCCGAAGCAAAACAGGCCGAATTGGCGGAGAAACTGCGCCCCAACCCTTTTCGCCCCCCTGATATCCTTTGCGCAATAGAAAAATTATACAAAAATCATTCCTCTTTCTGGAAAACGGCTACCCATTCCCCTTTTCCCATGCTATAATAGCCACACCAACTTATTTACAACGATCAGGAGGTCTTTTCTATGTCTCATACTGTTGAAATTCTGTCTGTGGGCACCGAGCTGCTGCTGGGCAACATCGCCAACACCGACGCCCAGATGCTCTCCCAGGGGCTGAGCGAGCTGGGCTTGAACGTCTTTTGGCACACCGTGGTGGGGGACAACCTCCAGCGGGCCGAGGAGGCGGTGGCCCTGGCCAAACAGCGGGCCGACATTATCATCACCACCGGCGGCCTGGGTCCCACCTGCGACGATCTCACCAAAAACGTGCTGGCCGAGGCCTTCGGCAAGAAGCTGGTCTTTGACGAGGGGTCAGCCCAGCGCATCCGCTCCTATTTTCAGCGCACCGGCCGGCCCATGACGGACAACAACCTCCAGCAGGCCATGCTCCCCGAGGGGTGCACCATTCTGGAGAACGACTGGGGCACCGCCCCCGGCTGCGCCTTTGAGGCGGAGGGGTGCCATGTGATTATGCTCCCCGGTCCCCCCAGCGAGTGCCGGCCCATGTTCCAGTACCGGGCAAAGCCCTATCTGCTCTCCCTGTCCGAGGGGGTAATCGCCTCCCACACCGTCAAGCTCTTTGGCATCGGGGAGTCCTCCATGGAGGCCCAGCTCCGGGACCAGATGAACGCCATGTCCAACCCCACCCTGGCCCCCTACGCCAAGGAGGGGGAGTGCGAGCTGCGGGTTACCGCCAAGGCGGCCACGGACGCGGAGGCCCAGGCTCTCCTCCAACCTACGGTGGAGCAGGTGAGGGCCCTGTTTGGCGACAAGGTATACGGGGTGGACGTCCCCTCCCTGGAGTATGTGGTCATCCAGGCCCTGAAAACCAAGGACCTGACCCTGGGCGTGGCCGAGAGCTGCACCGGTGGACTGATTGCCAAGCGGCTCACTGACGTCCCCGGGGCTTCCGCCGCCTTCAAGGGGGGGATTGTGTCCTACACCAACGAGGTGAAGGAAAACCTTCTGGGGGTTCCCCCCCATATGCTGGAGCGGTACGGTGCGGTGTCGAAAGAGGTGGCCGCCGCCATGGCCGAGGGGGCACGGCAGGCGCTGGGCTGTGACATCGCCCTGTCCTCTACCGGTGTGGCCGGGCCCGACAAGGACGACTGGGGCAACGAGGTGGGCACCATGTTTGTGGCTATCTCCACCTTTAAGGGCACCCATGTCCGCGTCCTCCACCTGGGCAACCGCCCCATGCGGGAGCGGCTGCGCACCCAGACCGCCAGCCACGCCTTCGACCTGGCCCGGCGGTATCTGTCCGGGCTGGACTACGGAAATTGATAGTGAGGGAGATTATGGAGATCAAAACAGTGAATTCTCGTGCGATTAAGGTAATCGGCCACCGCAATCCGGACACCGATTCCATCTGTTCTGCCATCACCTACAGCAACCTGAAGAATATTCTGAATCCGGACCGACCCTGTAAGCCCTGCCGGGCAGGGCTGCTCAACCGGGAGACGGAGTTTGTTCTGGACTACTTCAAGGTCCCCCTGCCCCAGCTGTATACCGACGTGAGCCCCCACATCCGGGATGTGGACATCCGTCCCGCCCAGGGGGTGGACGGGGAGACCAGCCTGCGCAGGGCCTGGATGGCCATGCGGGACCAGGAGCTGGATACCCTGTGTATTGTGGACGAGGATCAGTACCTGAAGGGGGTCATCACCGTTAAGGACGTGGCCACCGCCAATATGGACGGCATGGACCCGCGCTCTCTGGAGATCGCCAAAACCAGCTACCAGAACCTCATCGACATTCTGGACGGCACCGTTCTGGTGGGCGATGTTACCAACAAGACGGTGGAGGGAAGGATTATCATCGGTTCAGGCAGCGCCGAACAGATCGAGGCCTCCATCTCCCCCGGCGACATTGTGGTGGTGAGCAACCGGGCGGAGAGCCAATTGGCCGCCCTGGAGATGGACGCGGGCTGCATCATCGTCTGCGCCAGCAGCAAGGTGTCCCGCACCATGCAGATGCTGGCCGAGGAAAAGGGCTGCATCGTCATCACCACCCAGAACAGCACCTATGTCACCGGCCAGATGCTCAGCCAGGCCGCCCCCATCCGCCACTACATGACCACCGGAAAGCTGCTCACCTTTACCCTCCACACCCCTGTGGAGGAGGCCACCCGGGTGATGGCCACCGTGCGCTTCCGCTACTTCCCGGTGCTGGATGACGAGGGCCGGTACATCGGGGTGGTCTCCCGCCGGAACCTGCTCAATCTGCACAAAAAGCAGCTGATTCTGGTGGACCACAACGAAAAAAGTCAGGCCGCTGAGGGTATCGAGTCGGCGGAGGTGCTGGAGATCATCGACCACCACCGCATCGGCGCGGTGGAGACCGACGGCCCGGTGTATTTCCGCAACGTGCCGGTGGGCTGCACCTGCACCATCGTCTACCAGATGTATCGGGAAAACGACGTGGAGATCAGTCCCACCATGGCGGGGCTGATGCTGTCCGCCATTTTGTCCGACACCCTCATGTTCCGCAGCCCCACCTGTACCCCCGACGACGAGCGGGCCGCCCGGAAGCTGGCCGCGCTGGCCGGGGTGGACCTGGAGGAGTACGCGGACAATATGTTTGCCCACGGCGGCGATGTGTCGGGCAAAACGGCGGCGGAGGTTTTTAACGGCGACTATAAGATCTTCACCAGCGGCGACGTCCGCTTTGGCGTCGGCCAGGGCAGCTATATGACCGAGAAGAACCGCAAGGCGGCCCAGGCTCTTGTAGGGCCCTATCTGCCCCAGGCCCTGGGTAAGCAGGGACTGGACTATATCTTCTATATGTTCACTGATGTGCGTAATTCCAGCACCGAGCTGCTGATGGCAGGGACCGGGGCGGAGGAGCTGATCGCAAAGACCTTTGATACCCCCATCGAGGGCGGCATGGCCACCCTTCCCGGCGTAGTCAGCCGGAAAAAACAGCTGATTCCCCGGCTGATTAACGCCCTGAAACAGGAACAGGAGTAACGGAGGAGGCAAGCGCAATGAGACGGCTGATATCTTATCCCATTTCCCCCGATATGCCGGGCTGGCCGGGAAATCCCACCTACAGCGCGGCCCCCTTCGAGTCCATGGAGCAGGGGATGGCAGACAACACCTATACAGTGACGCTGTTCAACCACTTCGGTACCCACTTCGATGCCCCCCGGCACTTTACAGCCGACGGACCGACTATCTCGGACCTGCCCTTTGACACATTTTTCTATTCCGCTCCGCTGCTGCTGGACATTCCAAAGGGGTCCCGGGAGAAGGTGGAGCCGGAGGACCTGATTCCCTTTGAGGAGCAGATTGGCCGGTGTGACCTGCTGATGATCCGCACCGGCTATGCCCGGGTGCGCCGGGAGGACCCGGAGGAATACAGCCACAACAGTCCCGCCGTAAGCAGCCGGGCGGCCCGGTATCTGCGGGACCGCTTTACGGGGACGCTGAAAGCCGTCGCCCTGGACTTCCTGTCTCTGGCCACCCCCCATGATGACAGTGGCGACGGCGTGCTCGCCCATCAGATTATGCTGGGTAAGTTTCAGCCCGGATATATCTGCATCATTGAGGATGTGGACATGACCCGGCTGCCCTCGAAAATCAGCGCGGCGGCCGCCGTTCCGCTCTTTCTGGAGGGAATCGACAGCGGACCCGTTACCATGTGGGCAGAGACTGAGGAGCAGCATGGAAATTAAATCCGGAGAAAAAGCTGCAAAAACCGCAGGAATCTTAAAATTCCTGCGGTTTTTATAAAACAGCAGCTTGACGGATTTACCGGTCCTTGCGGCTGACCCGCTTGATCTGGCCCCAGGTCCCCTTGTTTTTCCGATAGCTTAACAGGGCGTTGAGCCGGATGAAGTCAAAGACGAACCGGAAGAAGACATTTTCAATCAGGCACATGATGCAGGCCCGCAGGACATCCTGAAAGCTGATGCGGAGGTTTTGGGTGTAGATGCGCTGGAAAAAGGCGGTGATGGTGAGGATGGAGCTGTAGAGGGCGAAGAGCAGATAGAACCGGAGGACAAACTGCCAGTCCAGCGGCCCCACGATGGCGGTGGCGAAGGTGGCGGCCAGGCCCACCACCTCGATAATCGGGGAGTACAGCTCGTAGAGCAGATAGTAGAGGTAGGAGACGGTGCCCACCATGCCGAAGCGGGATTTCAGGAACATGAAGCGGTACCGGGTGATGCACTGAAACAGACCGATGTGCCACCGGCGGCGCTGCTTGAAGAGGTCCCGCAGGGAGGAGGGGGCCTGGCTCCAGCAGACGGCGTTGGGCTCATAGCGGATGGAGTAGCGGGTCATGTTGTTCCGGCAGTAGACGTGGAGCTTGGCCACCAGTTCCATGTCCTCCCCCAGCACGTCGGTGGCGTAGCCGCCGGCGGCGATGACCACGCTCTTTCTGAACAGGCCGAAGGCCCCGGAGATGATGAGGTTGCCGTTGAAGCCGTCCAGCAGGATGCGGGAAGCAAGAAAGGAGCGGTCGTACTCCATGACCTGCATACTGATCAGGAAGTTCCAGGGCAGGTGGTAGGGGATGGGCTGGCCGGGGTCCCGCTGGACGTGGGGGTCGAAGTCGATGCACTGGGCCACCCGGACCAGGCCGCCCACGGCCACCACGTTGTCGTCCTCCATAACGGGCTGGACGATGCGCTCCAGGGAGTCCCGCTGGAGGACGGAGTCGGCGTCGATGCACAGGAAGTAGGGGTATTGGGAGATGTTGATGCCTGCGTTCAGGGCGTCTCCCTTGCCGCCGTTCTCCTTTTGCAGCAAAGTCAGCTGAATTTGGGTGCCGGGGGCCTCGTAGATGGCACGGATATCTTTACAGGGGATACTACGGCGGATGGGGCGGCTGACCTTCTGCATATGAAAGTAGTCGATGAGCACCTGGATGGTGTTGTCGGTGGAGCCGTCGTCCACCACAACGATCTCGTAGAGCTGATAGTCCAGTTCCAGCAGGGATTTTACGCTGTCCAGGATGGTGACCTCCTCGTTGTGGGCGGGCACCAGGACGGAGACGGGGAAGTAAAAGTTGTGCTTCAGCTCGTTTTTGATGGTGCGCATCCGGTCCGCCTGGTAGAGATGCCAGGCCCCGATGGCCACCGACAGGAGGAGGTAGGAGGCGTAGAGCAGCAAATAGAGGAGGAAAAATGTCTCTACTACGATCAGGGCATTTTGGACAAACTCGCTCATACCGCCATTGGTACCTCGCTTTCCTCCTTCTCCGCCTGGCCCCCCAGGATGTATCTCAGCATTTCGGCGGCGTAGGGGTCGCCGGAGAAGCCGTCCCTAGACTCCTCCCAGGTGCCGCCCAGGGTTTTCAGGGAGCGGGCGGCGTTCTGCCGGACATGCCAGTTGGGGCTGCGCAGGGCGTCCTGAAGGGCCTGCTGGGTCTCGCCCCCGGGGTAGGAGGCCAGGGAGGAGGCCGCCGCGATGGACAGCTCGCCCCGCCCTTCCGTCTCCCCCTTCAGCAGCAGGAGAAGCATGGGCTGGGCCCCGGGAATGGCGTGGCGGCGGAAGTAGCGCACCAGGGTGAACCGGGTCTCGACGGGCAGCTCCTCCAGCTCCAGCTCCCGGAGAAAGTCCTCGGCAAAGCCGTCGCCGGTCAGGGAGTCGGCAAAGCGGACGACGCCCACCCAGAGGGCTTTGATCTGTTTCAATTCCACGCCGTAATACTGATAGTAGTCCCGGTGGACCCCCATGGCGGCGGGGTCGCCCACGTTCAGAAGGAGCCAGGGCAGGCGGATCTCCACGCAGTTTGCGCCGAAGCAGAAGTCCGCCAGGGAGTTGTATTGGTCTGAGGTGCTGTCTCCGTTGCCGTGGACCAGCCTTCCGGTCTCCCAGACCCCCAGGCGCTGGAGGGCCCGGGTCTCCGGGGTCAGATTGTCCACCAGCAGGGGGTTCCGCACCGCCATGCCCAGGGGCACAAAGCGGCCGCTGTTCTGGGTCGGAGGATCGTAGAAGGGGTCCTCCCCCTCCGTCTCAAACAGGAAGCGCTCCCGCAGGGGGTCACAGCGCTCCTGTACCAGCAGGCGGGTGTTGTCCGTCCCGTCCAGGCAGAGGAGGAGGTCGGCCTCCCGCTGAAAGGTCAGGGCGGGGCTGAGACAGACGGCGCTGCCCACCTCGGGGGAGAGGTCCAGGGGGAGATATACCCGCTCCTCCCGGCTGACGCCCTCCAGCAGCAGATACAGCCCCTCCGCGTCATACCGGGCGGACAGACGCAGGCCGTCCCGCTCCAGAAGCAGGTCTCCCTCGGACCACTCGCCGGGACTGCCATCCAACACGCAGGCGTCCTCCGTCCCCGGCTCAAAGGCCATCAGGCCATAGTTCTGGCCCTCCGACTGGAGATCATGCCAGAGGTAGTGCCCGGTGGAGACGGCGGCAAAGGCGGTGTTCCAGCTCGTCCGCTCCCACTCGTCCTGCCAGGTGGACAGGAAGCCCCCGGCCCAGCCGCTGGACTCCAGGGCCTGACTGACCTCCACAAGCCGCTGGCCCTGGGTCCTCTCGTCGTTGGGGGATGTGTTCAGGAGGGTGGCCCCCCGGCTGGAGGAGAAGCCGTAGCCCGCCGCGATTACCGGCATGGTGTGGTACCGGCTGAGCAGCTCCAGGTAGCCGCCGTAGAGTTCCTGGGTGGGCAGTCCCTTCAGAAGGGGGCCAAGGGCCTGTTCCTGTCCGGCGGAGAGCCGGACGGAGAAGCTGTCGCAGAAGTCATAGAGCTGGTAGGCGGCGAAATAGCCCGCCACCATGGAGGGGAGGGGGACCACGTGCTCCGGGTCGGTCCGGGCGTGTTTGGACAGCTGACGGGCGTAGACCTCCTCATACTCCAAAAAGTCATGGGAGGGGTCGCAGAGGAAGCCGATGGGCCGCTGCACGCCGTATTTGTCGGTCTCATAGCGGGTGATCCCGTCCATGACCCGGGTCATCACCGCTTCGAAGGGGGTGGCATCCGCCGTGGTCTGGAAATAGGTCCCCTGGTAGACGCCGGAGTGGAGGGGGCTGTGGTCGGTGTAGGAGATGGTGTCCGGGGACCACTCAGTCCCCACCAGAAAGCCCACTGTCCAGGGGGAGACGTCCTTCCGGTAGGAGCTGCCGTCCCGGGTCATTCCGCCGGCCTGGTTTTTCCGCCCGTGCACCACGTCCACCATACCCCTGCCGTTTCGCAGCAGGGCGTCCAGGAAGCCCTTGTCATAGGCGTCTTTGGAGCCGAAGCCCGCGCTGTCGCTCACGCCGAAGCCCTGAAGGAGGTACAGGGGCTGGGTATGGCCGGTGTTGTAGGCGTAGAGGGCGTTGTAGAAGTCGTCGTCCAGGACGGTGGCCGTCCGGACGGCGTTGGCCCCCATCTCCCCGATGGCCTCCAGCCAGCGGAGATAGTCCTCCTTTGTGGGGGCGTAGGCGGTGGCGTAGTGCCCCGGGAGGGAGGAGGATATGTCCACCCCCCGCAGGAGCATCGGGTCATAGCTCTGCCCGTTCCAGCGCTGGAACGATGGGCCTTCCGTCTGGAAGGGGACGGAAGGCCCATACCGCCCTCCGAGCCGCAGATAAAAGCCGCCATAGAATACGGACAGATAGAGCCCGACTCCCATAACCAGCAGCAGCACCGCCGCCGCTATGAATTTTTTCATTCAAGCCTCCTGTCTAATGCACGCGCTGATTGGCAGAGTAGGAGGGGTGGCAGTACTGCCGCAGGGAGTCGATATGCGCATCCATCCACTGGCCCCGGTCTACGATGTAGTCCATCATCCATTCCACCGCCTCCTCATAGCTGGAGGGGTTCACGTCCCGCGAAGTGTCGTCACTGCCGATGGAGGGGAAACGGCGTTCCTGGTCGCCCACCTGATTTGGATCGAAGGTATAGCCCCAGACGGAGAAGTTCCGGTCCACAGCGCTGCCCAGCCAGGTTTCGATGTCCTTTTGATAGGCCAGAAGGTATTCCTCAGAGAGGACGCCCTGCCGCAGCTGACGGTAGCAGGAGATCACCCGCTCCACAAAGTCCTCGTCCTGCATCAGCTTGGCATACCAGCCCCGCTGGGAGAGAAGAAATCCCCGGCTGGAAATGGGCCGAAAAAAGTTGTCAAAGGCGTTGTTAAAGTCCCACACCGGCCCGATGGACAGCTTTCCCCGGGCGTCCCGATAGAAATAGGTGGAATTTAGAAAGGTGTCATTGATCCCGAAGAACTCCATCAGAATGTAGTAGTTGACAAGGGAGTCCATGTCCAGCTCCTGTCTCCAGAGGTCGGAGCCGTTCAGCATCTCGGAAGAGTAGAGTATGCGCTCTGCTTCATTGTAATCCGCCTGCACATAGTCCTGCACCTGTTTGGTTTGCTTTGCCAACCCTGGATATAGCAGCTCCAGGCGCCGCCCCGGCTCCATCCGGTAGGAGTAGAAGCTGAAATTGTTCAGTACCTTCTCCGGATTGGTAAAGGGCTCAATTCGGACCAAATAGCTCAGTACCGGGTCCCCCGGCTCGTATTTCCGCAGAGCAAGCCGGTTTTCGTCTACGTCGATGGTCTCCATCAGGAGGTAGACCCCTTGGTACTCTCCGTCTAAAATCAGTTCGCAGAAGCGGGTATCCGGCACCCAGGTCCCCATCACCTCCGCTGAGAGATTCATGCACATGTAGTTGCGCATCAGGGTCTTGTCCAGAAAGGGGCCGTGGAGGGCCCACTCTTTACCGCTATTCATGCCCAGCAGCTCCATCCGCCGGTTGTCCAGGGGGTCGTCGTCCTTTACCGTTTTCAGGAGGAAATTGCCCTTGGTGAACCACCGGGAGCTGTTGCCGCGGTAGCGGAACAGGGCGGTCCCGCCGGCGTCGGCGGGGTCGTCCTGGTGGTGCCAGACACCCTCTGTGGAGACTGTGGAAAACCGGACCAGAATCTCCTCTTCGCCGTTGTCCCCGGTGAGGTAGTCTGCGGTGTTCTCGGCCGCCCTTGCAGAGGGCCGGCCTGGAATGGTCTGGCCCCCGGTTTCAATGCGAATGATGGGCAGATGGGTACACAGCTCCGCTCCGCCTGAGCAGGAGGGACAGGGGCCCAGGTCCGCCTCGGAGGGCTGGGACAGGTGCTGTTGATACCGGTGGACGCCGGTCCGGCCCTCCATGTCCTGAAACAGGACGGAAAGCAGCAGCACGCATACCGCCATGCCCGCCATGACTGCAACGCTTCGACGCATGGCCGTCACCCGCTGATCTCGTCGCTCTGGGTCACGGTGTTCACATACTCGGTACCGCCCAGGGCGTACAGGGCGTCGGAGATGTCCACGTCCTTCTGATAGTTCATCTGCCAGACCTTCCGGGGCATCTCATAGATCAGCTCCACATGCTCCGGCGTGGTGTTGCGTACCCGGAGGAGAGCCCGCTGCTTGAAGTAGGAAAAGACGATCCGCTCCATGTCCCCGCTGCGGTCCTTGGACCCCCGGATGATCAGCAGGATGCGGTTCTCGTTCCGCACCCGGCCCAGGGCGAGGAGCACTACAAAGACCATCGCCGTGCCCACGCCGGCTACCAGATAGTCCCCCACGCCGCAGCAGATGCCCACGATAATGGTCCAGAATATGTAGGCGGTGTCCCGGGAGTCCTTGATAGCTGTTCGGAAGCGGACGATGGACAGCGCGCCCACCATGCCCAGGGACAGGGCGATGTTGTTGCCGATGACGGTCATCACCGTGGCGGTCAGTATGGTGAGGGACACCAGGGACACGTTGAATTTTTTGCTGTAGGCCGTGCCCGCGTGGGTGTACCAGTAGGAGATGTAGATGGCGGCGCTGAGCACCGCCGAGGCTGTGATGTGCAGCACAATCTCCTGTGTAGTCAGGGTTCCGCTCTCGGCCAGAAGCTGCGCGAGATACTCTCTCATAGTCTGGGTCTCCTTAGAAGTAGAAATGTTTGCTGACCGTCCGGCTCAGGCAATATTTGCTGACTGAGAGCTCCCCGTTGGCCGCGCCGCTGAGCATATCCTTGATGTAGCTCAGCAGGAAGCCGTTGTATTTGACCTCCAGCACCACTAGGGACTGGTCCTGAACAGGGTATTGGCAGAGATTGCTGTCGAAGATGTTGAAATTGCTCTCGGTGGCAATGATGTGGTGGTCAAAGGTCACTCGGATTTTGTTCTCCCTGGCGATGAAGGCCCTCCGGCGGTACTCCACCACCGCCCGGGGGCGGTAGCAGTGGATGTTCATCACGGCGTAGCACTCCTGAGCCAGGGGCTCGGGACAGGCCAGCAGGCCGCTGTAATCCCCCCGGGTCAGGCGGACGGCCTCCTCCCGGGGCAGGCGGAGGGACCGCTTCTTCTGCATCGCCCCCTCCTTCTGCTTTACCTCCAGCAGGGCGAAGGGGCTGTCCGGGCCGTAGCACCGGAGCCGGATTTTTCGCCGGGTGGACAGGCCGTCCAGCTTCTCCTGAAAATCCCGGTCGTCCAGGGAGTCGAAGTAGAGGGAGCGGATGGGATAGCCGTCCCCCCAGTTGTGGGAGTCCTCCAGCATGAATTTGGCCAGATTGCCGCTGTGATAGTAGTAATCGGGCAGGCCGATGAGAAATTTTTTCTCCTGCCGCAGGACCACGTTCACCGGTTCAGCACCTCCCGCAGAGTTTTATAGTCGTGATAGGCGATGGAGACCACCTGATCCGGGTAGGCCCGCTTCATGCCGGAGACGTAGCTGTCCATGATCCCGTCAGGGTTTTCGTCCCACTGGTCCAGGGTGTAGGGCTCCACGTCCAGCACGATGCCCGCCAGCCGGGGGACGGTCTCCCAGGAAGTGCCGTCCGCCTCCCGCCGCTCCAGAAATTTCCGGGCTATCCGGCGGTTGAAGGCCGCCGCTTCCTCCACCGCTTCGCACAGCCTGACCCCCTCCGGGTCCAGTCCCCAGGAGGGGTCCCCGGTGAGGTGGTAGACGGTGACGCCCTCCTCCATGGCCCGCTCCGCGAAGAGGGACATCTGCTCCTGCCGGCTGTTCTTGGTGGAGAAATGCTGATACAGCACCGTAGCCCCCCGGGCCTTCATCACGGAGAAAATTTCTCCGTCGGTCTGGTTGACCGTCTCGGCGCTCCAGGAGAACACTCCGGCGGTTCCGCCGGGGGGCGGGAGGAGTCCGGCGAGCTGGGATGCGTAGACCGACGAACCCAGAGACAACGCCGCGCACAAGCAGGTGAGTATACAGCAGCCAAGCCCCAGAAGGGCCTTATAACAGCCCTGTCCCCGGAGGAAAAGCCGGCGGGGCAAGCTGAAAAAATGATCTATTTCATGTGCGTAAATTATTTGCTGCACACAAAATACACATCCTTCCTTCTAAATCTTTGCGGAAGATTAACGAGAAAAATATTAATAATCCCCATGCTATATAATATACTATTTTGCTTTCAAAATCAAGATATAATTACAGAATTACACATATTTCGGCCTTCAGAGAAAATGCGCCGAGCCTGCTCCGGCGAGATTTTATGCCGAGAAGCCGGACCGGAAGGGGGGTATTTCATTCCTTAAGGAAACAGAGAAAAAGCCTGACATCGCAAGGCTTTGCTCAATAAAATGAAGGTAGAAATATTGGACAGTTCGACTTAACTGCTCAATACTCCTACCCTCATTCGGGTTTATTTTAGCTGGGTGGTGGGGATGGTGTCCATGTCGTCAAAGGCCTGATTCTCGCCGCCCATGGCCCAGATAAAGGTGTAGCTGGCGGTGCCTGCCCCGGCGTGGATGGACCAGGAGGGGGAGATCACGGCCTGCTCGTTTTTCATCACGATGTGCCTTGTCTCCTGGCCCTGGCCCATCATGTGGAAGACCACCTGGTCCTCCGGGACCTCGAAGTACATATACACCTCCATCCGCCGCTCGTGGGTGTGGGCGGGCATGGTGTTCCATACGCTGCCGCTCTCCAGTACGGTCATGCCCATGGACAGCTGGCAGGTTTTCAGCACGTCGGGGTGGATGAACTGGTTAATCACTCGCTTGTTGGAGGTGGCGGCGTCCCCCAGGGGCTTCTTGGCGGCGTCGGCCAGCTTGAGCAGCCGGGTCTCATAGCTGCGGTGGGCGGGGGCGGACACCATGTAGAACTTGGCGGGTTTGGTCCCGTCGGCACTGGCGAAGAGCACCTCCTTGGCCCCCATGGTGATGTAGAGACAGTCCTTGTAGCCCAGCTCGTAGACCGTGCCGTCTACTGTGACGGTGCCGGCCCCGCCGATGTTGAACATGCCCACCTCCCGGCGCTCCAGAAAGTAGTGGGTACCGAAGTTGGCCCACACGTCGATGCCCTTGTCGATGGAGACGGTCTCCTTCACAGGCATGCAGCCCAGGGTGACCATCCGGTCCACGTGGCTGTAGACGGCCACCACATGGTCGGGCTGGTACAGGTTTTCAATGAGGAACTCGCGGCGCAGCTCCTCGGTGGTGTAACGCTTCACGTCGTTGGGGTGAGCGGAATAGCGGATATCCATGAAAAACCTCCTGATGGTAAAGATTGCAGAGGTGGCAGCGCCCTGTCATTCAGATCTCGTACCAGCGGATCTCGTTGGCGGCCAGGTCCAGCTGGAAGCTGGAGCCGTCCCCCCGGAAGACGGTGGTGGACTGGGGCTCATAGGTGTTGTTGACCACACAGAACTTACCGTTTTTCACATAGGCGTGGACGTCCACGTTATAGTTGGAGGACAGCCACAGGTTCATCTGATCCTCACTGTGGGCGGACCAGAGGACGGCCCGGTGGAGCAGACGGCTGTTCTCAAAGGAGTAGGGCAGGCCGGAAAGATACACCGCCCGGCCCTTGCCGAACTCGTTCACCGCCAGCTGGACCTCCTTGTCCCGCTGGACCAGCACTTGGGCTCCCTCCAGGGCGTAGATGCTCTTTTTGCCCTCTCCGAAGTCCACTGCCCCCTGGCAGTCCGCCAGGATGAAGTGGCCGGGGTGCTCCTCCCAGTTGTATTTGTCATAACCCAGGGTAAATCCAGTCTCTTTTTCTACGCCTAGTATACCGGACAGCTGGAGATAGCGGCCCTGGTACTGGTGGCCCGAGGGCTCGCCTACGCCGATGAAGCCGCCGCCGTTGTAGACGAACTTCTTCACCGCGGCGGAGACCGCCGGGTCCTCCCAGACGGCCCCGCCGGTGTGGGCGGTGTCGCCATCGCCCACGTTGATGAGCACATCGACGCCGTCCAAAACAGAGGGGGCGGCCTTCACCTCGTCGAAGCTAATGAATTTCACGTCGTAGGGGGCCCCGGACAGGGCCTCGATGACCCCGGCGTAGGAGTAGTTCTGCTTCTGATACAGGGCGTGGTGGACCATGTGGCAGCCCCAGGACCGGGCTCTGCCCCAGCTGTTGAGGACGGCCACCCTCTTGACGCAGTAGGGGGTGGTCCCCTTGATGTTGTCATAGAGCTCCCGGAACTCGCCGCAGACGCTGTCCACATAGTCGATGAACTCGGGGAACTGGCAGGCCAGCTTCAGGTAGCCGCCGTAGCCGATGCGGTCGATGGGCTTGCGCAGAATGGCCCGGCGGGCGGTGACCCAGTTCTCCTTGGCCTCCCGGACGGGGTCGCCCCCCTCATGGAAGGTGTCGGGGAAGAAGTAGGGCAGAAAACGGCCTTCAGTGTACTTCACCCCGGGGATGTCAGAGATCAGCCGCAGAGTGGCGCCGTTGCCCACGCTGCCCACCACCGCGTCCAGGCCGATGGACTTGAACTCGTCCATGTAGGGCTCGGTGCCGATGAAGTGGTCCCCCAGGAACATCATGGCCTCCTTGCCCAGCTCGTGGGTGATGTCCACCATCTCCTTGGCCAGCTTCGCCACCTCCCGGCGCTGGAAGGCCATGAAGTCCTTGAACTCCTTGCTGGGCACCCGGTACTGGTTGTTGTAGTAGCCCTGGTCGATGATGAACTCGGGGCGGAACCGGTAGCCAGCCTCTTTTTCGAACTGCTCCAGGATATAGGGGGACACGCTGGCGGAGTAGCCGTACCAGTCCACGTACTTCTCCCGCTTCAGCTCGTCGAAGACCAAGGTGAACTGGTGGAAGAAGGTGGTGTACCGAATGACGTTCACATAGGGGTGGTCTTCGATAAATTTCCGCAGGCGCTCCATGGTAAATTTCTTGGTCTTGGGCTGGCGGACGTCGAAGGTGATCTGGTGCTCGAAGTCCTTCCAGTCGTTGGTGACGGCGTTATACATGTGGACCGGGTCCCAGATCAGGTAGGCCAGAAAGCTGACGGTGTAGTCGTGAAAGGCCTCCGGGGCGTCGATGACGACGCGGCCGTCCTCGTACCGCCATGCGTCGGGGGAGATAGGCGCTCCCGTGGTGCGGTCCACCACCTCCCACCAGCGCTTGATGTCGTCCCGGGTGTTCACCTCCATCAGCTCGGCGCTGATCCCCTGCATCAGGGGGATGGACAGGGGACCATCTCCGGCGGTGCGGAAGCCGGTCATAATATAGCACTGCTGCACCTCGTCGGGGTTGGCCTTGGCCCAGGCGTTGTCCTTCCGGGTGGTGTAGTAGGTGGAATAGACCTTGGCGTCTACACTTTTCAGCTCCTCGGGGTAGTCGGTGCCGTCGCAGTCCCGGATGGCGTCTGCCCCCCAGCGCTTCAGCAGCTCCAGGGTCTCAGGCACCACGTCCACATCGGTGGGGATGGTCACCCGGCCCGTCTTATGTATGTCGGTCATAGCTTCTCCTCTCACTGCTTTTTCCGGTCCGCAAAGCGGGCGTTATAGAGATACAGGGTGACCAGCAGCAGGACAACCCCCACAAGCATCAGGCCCAGCCCTGACATCTGGCCGGTCATCAGCCAGCCCCGGATTATCAGGACCAGCCCCAGCACAAAGGTGACCAGCATCAAAATGATGCGTAGCTGTTTATGTTCTTTCCAATAGTTCATGTCCTCACCTTACCCTTTCAGTCCGCCCACGGTCATGCCCTGGGTCAGCTTCTTCTGCACGCACATATAGAGGATCAGGGTGGGCAGCATCACCAGCACCAGGCCGGCATACAGCCGCCCGAACTGGGCCGCCGACTGGGAAGCCTGCATCAGGTTGAGCAGACCCACCGGAAGAGTTTTCTGGCCGGTGGCGCTGTTCATTAAGGTCATGGAAATAATGTACTCGTTCCAGAAGGACAGGAAATTGAACAGGATAATGGTAAGAATAGAGGGCTGGGCCATCGGGAAAATCACCCGAATCATGGCCTGACCATAGCCCGCGCCGTCGATGTAGGCGGCTTCCTCAAAGTCGTGGGGCAGAGTGGCGAAGTAGCCCGACAGCAGGTAGACGGTGAAGGGCAGGGCAGTGGCGGCGTAGATTACAGCCAGGGTCACCAGATTGTTCATAAAGATATTGTTCAGCTTGAACAGGTAGTTCATCCAGCTGTCCCAATCCCGCATCATCAGGAAGATAGGCACCACAATGTAGTTGACATTGATAAACAATCCGGCCATAAAGGCAGTGTTCAGAAGCTTGCCGCCCCGGAAGTGGAAGCGGGACAGGCAGTAGGCCGCAGGGAGGGCCACCACCAGCAGGATAGCCAGGGCCAGGGCGGTGACAATCACCGAGTTGAGCATGTAGCTGCCCATGCTGGCGGCGTTCCAGGCGTCTACGAAATTCTGCCAGTAGAAAGTGGCGGGCAGGACCCAGGGGTTGCCGTAAAACTCGCTGTTCTGCTTGATGGAGGCCAGGAAGACCCAGGCTACCGGCACGATGATGACAACTGCCAGAGTAATGAGTACCACATAGATAAATACCTTGTACAGGGTGTCGGCGGAGTTTGTTTTTTTCATCTTCTCGTCCCTCCTCTCACATCTGAAGCACATCCCGCTTGGTGACGTGGTTGACCACAGCGGACAGGGTGAAGGAGAACAGGAAGATAATCACGCCGGCGGCCATGGCATAGCCGTACAGGCCCTCGTCCTTCTGGGCATACATAAAGCTCAGGCCCACGTCGGCCATCCCCTTGGCCACCATGGCCTTGACGAACAGGAACGCCATGTTGATGGTGGAGATGATGAAGAAGGTAAGGGTGGTTCTAATGTTGGTCCAGATCAGGGGCAGGGTGATCTCAAAGAACTGGTTCAGCCGCCCTGCGCCGTCCAGGCTGGCCGACTCATACAGGTCCACGGGAACGGCGGACATGGAGGCCATGTACATGACCATATAGTAGCCGATGGCCTGCCACACCATAGCGATGATAACGCTGACAATTACCATGGGCTGGTCCTTCCAGAGCACCATGACATCCCGGCCGGCAAACAGGGAAAAAATACTGTTGAGCATTCCGTTGTCCGGCTTGTAGATGGCGGAGAAGATGCCGGCGATGACCACCACAGAGAGAATATTGGGGATGTAGAAGATGATACGGAAAAAATTCTGCCCCCTGATCTTCTCCCGGGTGAGGATGGCGGCAAAGACGATGGCAAAGAAAAATGTGATGATAGTCACAGTAACGATAAGCAGGATGGTGTTCTGCATAGAGACGATGAACTTGGTATCCTTGAACAGAACCTTGAAGTTGTTCAGCCCCACGAAGGTCTCGGTGGGGGAGTAGGCCCCCCGCTCGAAAAGAGACATGCGGAACACGTTGAAGGTGGGCATGACCATGAAGATGAAGAACAGGATGGCTGCCGGGGCGACACACAGGGCGATAAACCGGCTGCGGCCTTTACTGCGCATGGGATCGCTCCTTTCTCTCAGAAATTAAAAGGCGGCGGTGAGCGGTTTTCGCTCACCGCCGCCTGCTCTACGGACAATTGGATGGTTCGGCGGATATGATTACTCGGACAGCAGGTTGGCACGCATCTGGTCGCTGGCGGCCTTGATGTCAGCCACCCACTGGTCTGCGGTCAGAGAGCCGTTCACCAGGCTGTTGAAGGGGTCGAAGAAGACTTCGCGCACACTGCCCAGACCGGGGACGGAGGCGTAGGCGGCGAAGCCGCCCATAACGGCGGAAGCGCCGTTGTCATAGATGGAGTAGAAGATCTTATTGTCGCCCTCCATACCGTCGGTGATGCCGGTGATGGGCTGGGCAGCGCCGCCCTTGGCGAAGATCTCAGCGGCCTTATCGCTGTACAGGAAGGCCACAAACATCTTGGCAGCGTCCAGATTGGGTGCCTGAGCGGGGACCCAGGCCTGCTCCAGCCAGCAATAGCTGGCGCTGGTGCCGGCGCCGCCGCCGGGCAGGGCGCACATGCCCCACTGGAAGCCGTCAGCCCGGGGAGCTTCAGCCATCTCACCCACGATCCAGGTGCCGTTGGGCATGAACAGGGCCTTGTTGTCCAGAATCAGCTGCTGGTTCTGGGTGAAGTCGGAATCGTTGGCCTGGGCGGGGGTCACCTTGGCGGTGTAGCTGGCCAGCTTGCTCATCACGTCGAAGCACTGCTTGGCCTCGGGGGTATCCCATACGCCCTCAGCGTAGTTCATGGCCTGGTTGAAGAACTCAGGGCCGCCCGCAGAGTAGAGCAGGGTGGGGAAGAAGGTGTCGAAGTAGCCGGTGGTGGGGTAGGTAAACAGGGCGATGTCCTCAGCGGCGGCCTTGTCGCCCAGGGCCCACATCTCGTCCCAGGTGGTGGGAACGGTCCAGCCCTTTTCCTCAAAGAGACCGGCATTATAGAACAGGCCGCAGGGGGAGTAGAACATGGGGGCCAGATAGGTCTTGCCATCGCCGTAGGGGTTGGTGATGGAGGTGTCGGTAAAGCCGGGGACGATCTTGTCAGAGACCTTGGCGCTCTCGCCGGGCACGGTCATGGACAGCACGTCGGTGATGTCAGCGATGTTCTTGTCCTTGATGAACTGCTCGGTGAGCTTCTTGTCGCGGCCGGTGGCCAGGTGAATCACGTCAGGGAAGTCGCCGCCCTGCATGGAGGGGCCAATCACGTCCTCCAGGGCCTTGTCCACAATCAGCTCCACCTCGATGCCGGTCTCGGTGGTGAAGGCGTCGCAGACCTCTTGCCACATACCGGGGTAGGTCTCCTCATAGGCGGAAGCCAGAGCAGCTACCTTGATGGGACCCTTGGGAGTCTCAGGGGTGCTGGTATTGCCCTGGCTGGTGCTGGAACCGCCGGCGGGCGGGTTGGACTGGGCGGGGGGCGTCTGGGGCGCGCCGCCGCAGCCGGCCAGCAGGGACAGAGACAGAGCTGAAGCCAGCAGCAGGCTGAGAGTCTTCTTCATTTTCATATTCTAACCTCCTAAAATTTTGGGGACTTGCCTTTAGGCCGTCTTTCCGACCTTTCTGCTTATCATTATATGATAACTTCGTATAGGAAAGCTACCTGTTTTTTGCTTTCTTGTTTATATATCGTGCTTTTTCTCCTTGAGTGATTTGTCTAAAATAACGGACTTTTTTCCAGAGACAATGGACAATTTTTTTATTCCTCCCTCCGGAGTTTGGGCGCTATGCCTATAATATGAAATGATATACCGGAGTGATTTGGGGTATTGCATAATCAGCCGGAGCAATGTATAATACAGGGGAACAGGATACAGCACCCTTCTTTTATAAAATTACAAAAGGAAACTGGTGAGATTTTGGTTCGATATCAATTCAGCAGCTCCGGCACACCGGAGCAGCCGGGGCCCGGTGTGCCCCGGCTGAGCTACATTGCCAAGGATCAGTTTTCCACCGACTGGAACTCAGAGCTGCATACCCACAGCTGCGCGGAGCTGTTTTTTATTCTGGACGGCCACGGACATTTCCGCACGCTGTATGAGGAGTTTCCCATCTCGGTTCAGGACCTGCTTATCGTCAACGCCAACATCCCTCACACTGAGGTCAGCTCTCTGAAGAGTCCCCTTCGGTACATTGTCCTGGGGATCGAGGGGCTGAAGGCCACCTCCCCCGAGACGGGGTACATTATGCTCCACCTCCACGACGGCTGGACCGAGTTGAACAGCTGTGTGGACCTGATGCTCCAGGAGTCCGCCAAAACCCTCCCCGGCCACGAGGACGTCTGCCGGCATCTGCTGGAGGTGGTACTCATTCAGCTGGGGCGGCATCAGGACCTGTCCTTCTCCGGCGAAACACCGGGCCCCAGGGCCAGCAAGGAGTGCGAATTGATTCGCCGTTACATCGACAACCATTTTAAAGAGGACCTCACCCTGGATCATTTGGCAAAGCTGGCCCATCTGAATAAATATTACCTGTCCCACTCCTTCCGCCGGGAATTCGGCACCTCCCCCATCAACTACCTGATCTCCCGGCGGGTGGAGGAGAGCCGATTCCTGCTGCGTAAGACCGACCACTCCCTCTCCCTCATTGCCGAGATTTTGGGCTTTTCCTCCCTGAGTTATTTTTCACAATGCTTCCGCCGGGTAGAAGGAATCAGCCCTACGGAATACCGCAATAAAAACCGGAAAAAGTCATAGGGGAAAGAGTGAAACCGGCGTGGTATTGTACCGCGCCGGTTTTGTCATGCCATAAAGGAGACCGCTATGAATGATAAGGAAACCACGGACCGATTTGATCCAATAGGCCATAGTATCTCCTTTCAAGCTGTATTCAGGACATTTGATCCTCCGTAATTCTAGGCAGATTCCAGTGGTAGTGCCAGGCCAAAAGTCTCAAAGCAGTGGTGCAGAAAATTGCAAGTAAGGAAGACAGTATACGGTCGCAGTTGAGATAAGACATCAGATAAAAGATACCACTCCCAAAAATAGCGGCCACCGCATAGATGTTTCGGCACAGGACGGTTGGAATGTCCGAACACATGATGTCTCGCAAAATGCCTCCGCCCACCCCGGTGATCGTCCCCAAAAAGATACACAGGACCAGATTTCCCATATAACCGGAAGCAATACCCATGTCCGTACCGGTCACAGAAAAGATACCTAACCCGAGAGCGTCGCAGAACACATAGAGGGGCTGGATGTGTGCGACGAGGTTCGGGTGCTTTTGATGGGAGTATTTGAAAAAGAAGAACAGGATGACGGCGACGCCCGCGGCGCTTACTATGTACTGATAGCTAAAAAACATTCGGGGCGGCGTGTAACCGAGAAATACATCGCGGATCGCACCGCCTCCCATCGCGGTGACCACACTTAAAATCAGAACCCCGAACAGGTCCAGCTGCTTCTGAATTGCAGTCAGAGTACCGGAGATGGCAAATGCAATGGTGCCAGCCAATTCGATCACGGAGAGAATCACGGACATAACAATATCCCCACTATATGCAGAAATGGATTTCGTGTTGACTGGGCAGAAATTACTTTGTTCCTGCCCAGTCAATCCTATGTTGGCATCTTTCAGGAGGGAACTGCCGATTACCCCCTGCACATGCGGATTACTTCATCTACAGTCATGTCTTGGGAAAGACCCAGATTGTTTAGTGTGCGTCCCTCGTCCAACTGCTTGTCCAGCAAAATGTAGGCGAGATTCACCACTGTATCAATGGCCGGCGTCTCCACGTGCGCAATTTTGGCCAGCGATTGGATGGCCCGGAGGGAGTAGGGGATATCCTCGGTTAAGAAGCGGTTATTTATGGTGTCCGGCCCCATAATGCCGTTGTAGCAGTCCGCATGTTTGATCATCTGATATAGATCGCCCTCATACCCGTATTCATCTTGGAAGGTAGTGGTGACATCCCGCGCTTCGACACCGTATATCCTGCACAGTTCCAGTCGCTCTTTGTCAATGGCCATGATGAGCTTGATCTGACAGGGGACAAAATCGTGGTAGTACTCAAAATGAATGGCTTCATTTTCGATCATGGCAGTATAGAGCAGAGTGGGGCCGGGATGGAATTCAAAGTTCAGGTTGTCAAAGGTGACCTGAAGCAGGTCGGGGACCATGCGGTACTCCGGAAGAACATGGCAGACAGCCCGTTCAACGACAGCGTTTTTGGTTGCAGGGTAAGCGGCCATGGTAATGTCATGTTTTTGGCCGCTGACCAGAACACGGCCGGGCTCCTGCAGGCGGCAGGCAAACAGGAGGGTGTCTGTTCCCGCTAGTACAATATCCGTTTTGCAGCCGGCGGCCTTCAGCGCATTGTGAAACTCCATGCTGCCCATGGCAGTACAGTTTATGTGAGCAATCAGTATCTTTCTACAACAAAGTCCGTAGTTCAGCAACAGCAGCGGTGGTAATACTACCACCCAAGGCAAAACTCAGCAACCACAGCAACCATCTGGTTACATTTGGTTACATTCCTCCAGAGCAAATAGGAGATCGTACAGACCCAGACTTCCTTGAAAGTGTTGGAGATGCAGCTTTTGGTGGAGATTTCAGTGACTGGCATGTAGAACCCTGGTAATATCAGATATCTATATAGTGAATGGTAGATACAAACTAACCCCAGCATAACAACAAAGCTAGGCATTCAGAAAATATTTGATGCCTAGCTTTCTTGTTATTCCAAATCCGTCAACATCCCCATATACTTTATGCACTTCGACGAACTGGCACTTTTTAGAATCGGTTTTCAAGCATTATCAACACGGTGGGTAAAAGGGACACAAAATGTGATCAGGTATAATTACGACCACAACAAAAAACGGTATAGATGTTGCCGTAAGAGAGGAGTATGATTCTGGCAAAGTATACGGCTGTTACTTTCAATATAGATATGGACCGTATAAGCAGTTTAAAAAACTACTATTGAGGTCACACATTCCCGTATGTAGCCGCAAAGAGCTGATAAAATACATTGACGATCAGACAAAACTTTCTTCTGAAATATGGCACTTGAATCCACCAAGGAAGAAGTAAAAATAAACTGTTGAAGCAGATGGGCCAGATGTGAAAACATCTGGCCTATTTTTGTAAATATGAAAACCACGGGCTATGCCCGTGGTTCTAAAAAGGCTATGC
>CANSXE010000008.1 GCA_947650875.1 uncultured Bacillota bacterium
GCAAACCGGGGCGGGCGAAAACGCCCGCCCCGTTGGCTCAGTCCTCTAACACTTTCTGGAGATTTTCAATGACCTTTTTTAACTTTTCGGCCTGCTTTTCAGGGTCGTTTCCCCCCTGAATCTCAACCAGGTCGTCCAACACAAAACGAATGAATCCTTTAAATTGGCTGTCAGTCATTCCCATAGCTGAAATCTCCTTTCTAAATCATGGTCGAAATCTCACACCTCAATCTGCTCCATCAGGAAGGCCTCGATGATGTCGCCCTCCTTGATGTCCTGGAACTTCTCGAAGGTGATGCCGCACTCGTAGCCGGCGGCGACCTCCTTCACGCTGTCCTTGAACCGCTGGAGGGAGGCAATGGCCCCATCGTAGATGACGATGTTATCCCGCAGCAGGCGCATCTGGGCGTTGCGCTGCATCTTGCCGTCCAACACATAGCAGCCAGCCACCATGCCCACACCGGTGATGCGGAACACGTTGCGCACCTCGGCCCGACCCAGGTCCACCTCCCGGAACTTGGGCGCCAGCATACCCTTCATGGCCGCCTCGATCTCGTTGATGGCGTCGTAAATGACCCGGTACATCCGCATATCCACCCCCATGCGGGCGGCGGAGTCCTTGGCGTTGTTGTCCGGGCGGACGTTAAAGCCCACAATGATGGCCCCGGAGGTGCCCGCCAGCATCACGTCACTCTCGCTGATGGCGCCCACGGCGCAGTGAATCACCCGCACCCGGACCTCCTTGTTGGTCAGCTTCTCCAGAGAAGCCTTCACAGCTTCGGCGGAGCCCTGAACGTCGGCCTTGACAATGACGTTGAGGTTCTTCATCTCGCCGGCCTGAATCTGGCTGAACAGGTCCTCCAGGGTGACCTTGCCCACAGAGCTGTTAATGGCAGACTTCTGCTCGTGCTTGCGCTGCTCCACCAGCTCACGGGCCATACGCTCGTCGGCCACGGCGTGGAAGTCGTCGCCCGCGCCGGGCACCTCGCCCATGCCGATGATCTCCACTGGGACGGAGGGGCCGGCCTCGGTGAGCTTCTGGCCCCGGGCGTCAGTCATGGCACGGACACGGCCCACGGCGGTGCCCGCAATAATCACGTCGCCCTGTTTCAGGGTGCCGTTCTGCACCAGCAGGGTGGCCACCGGGCCGCGGCCCTTGTCCAGCCGGGCCTCGATCACCGCGCCGTGGGCGGTGCGGTTGGGGTTGGCCTTCAGCTCCTGGACCTCGGAGGTGAGCACCACCATATCCAGCAGGTTGTCGATGCCCATACCCGTCTTGGCGGAGATGGGACACACGATGGTCTCGCCGCCCCAGTCCTCGGGCACCAGCTCATACTCGGTGAGCTGCTGCATGATGCGGTCGGGGTTGGCGGCGGGCTTATCCATCTTGTTGATGGCCACAATGATGGGGATATTGGCCGCCTTGGCGTGGTTGATGGACTCCACTGTCTGGGGCATGATGCCGTCGTCGGCGGCCACCACCAGGATGGCCACATCGGTAATCATGGCGCCCCGGGCCCGCATGGCGGTGAAGGCCTCGTGGCCGGGGGTGTCCAGGAAGGTAACAGTGTTGCCCTTTACGTCCACCTGGTAGGCGCCGATGTGCTGGGTGATGCCGCCGGCCTCGCCGGATACCACGTTGGCACTGCGGATATAATCGAGGAGGGAGGTCTTGCCGTGGTCTACATGGCCCATAACCACCACCACGGGGGCCCGGCCCACCAGGTCCTCCTCCTTGTCCTCGGCGGTGTCGATAAGACGCTCCTCAATGGTGACAATCACCTCTTTTTCCACCTTACACCCCATCTCCTCGGCGATGATGGCGGCGGTTTCGAAGTCGATGATGTCGGAGAGGGAGGCCATGACCCCGTTCTTGATGAGACACTTGACCACTTCCGCTCCAGTCTTCTTCATTCTGGAGGCCAACTCTCCCACGCCGATCTCGTCGGGGATGAGCACCTTGGTGGGGGCCTTCTTGGCGATCTCCAGCTGGAGGCGGCGCATCCGGTCCTGCTCCTCCTGGCGGCGCTTGTTGCCGAAGGACTGGCCCCGTCCCCCCTGCTGGCGTCCCCGCTGGTTCTGCTTCTGGAGCTTCTGCTTACCTCCCCGCATGTCCTGGCGTCGCTGGTCGGTGAAGTTCTCCAGCCGCTCGTCGTACTTCTCCAGGTTGACCGCCGGACCGCCCCGGGTGTCCACCACCTTCTTGGCAGGGATGCGGGAGGTGGGCTGCTGGACCGGCTGCTTGCTCTGGCCCTGCGGCTGGGGGGCGGCAGACTTGGCGCTCTGACTCTGGGCGGGCTTGGTCTCCTTCTTCTCCCCCTTGGGGGCAGAGTCCTTTTTGGGCTCCTCCTTCTTGGGGGCAGACTCCGGCTCGTGGTAGACGTCGGCGTAGACCTGTTCAATCGAGTCAATCTGGTTGTGCTGAGTCAGGTACTCAAACACGATGGACAGCTCCTCGTCGGTGAGGGGCTGCATATGGTTCTTGGGGGGGTGGCCATACTGGGTCAGGATGTCCATGACCTCTTTGGAGGGCAGGGGCTTCCCTTTCTTGGTAAGGTCCTTGGCCAGCTTATGGACGGGATATTTCATCATCATAGACGGATGCACCTCGTTTCTCAGGGTTTACGGAGCTTGCCGGTAAGACGCCGGCCGCCCGGGCTGCTTTTGGCGGACGTTCTGCGCCCGGTTCCCGAGCCGTCCTCAGGGCGGCGGCGGGCCTTAGGCGGCCGCCCCTCCCTGGGCGGTCTGGACTTGTCTCCCGGGAGAGAAGCTTTCTCTCCCGACGGGGGCGGCGGGGCCCAGGGCTTTTTCTTCCCCTCCCGCAGGTTCTTCTCGTGCTGCCGCTGCTCTCTCTGCCGCTGAAGCACCCGATCGGCGCGGGCGCGCAGCTGCTGGGCGGCGGGGCCGTATTGATCCGGGTCCCGGGCGGCCAGCTTCTCCACAACGGCGGCGGAAAAGCCCGCGTCGGTGAGGGCCAGCATGGCGCAGGAGGAGCGGCCCAGGATAAATCCCAGCTGCGCCTTGTCAAAGGGCGCATCCAGCCAGAGGACATTTCCCGTCTCGCCGAAATGGGACGCCCGGCGGCGGGTGTTGGGGGCGGCGTCAGCGGCCAGCAGAAGGAGCTTAGCCTGCCTGGCCCGGCAGGCGGCCCCCACCGGCTCCTCGCCGATTTCCAGCCGTCCGGCCTTTTTGGCCAGACCAAGAAGGTGGAGAATGGGGTCGTTAGACATCGGGTCCCACCTCCCTCATCTGCTTCTCCAGCCCCTCCCACACCTCACCCATAATCAGAGAGGAAAAGGCCCGCTCCAGGGCCCGGCTCTTCCGGGCCCGCTTCAGGCACTCCGGGCTGGGGCACACATAGGCCCCCCGGCCGGGCATCTTGCCCTTGAAGTCCAGGGATACCGGCCCCTCCGGCGGTTTTACCAACCGGATCAGCGCTTTTTTCTCTTTCATCTCCCGGCAGCCAACACATTGGCGCATGGGTATCTTCTTGGGCAAGGTCCTCTCTCCTTATGCTGCTGTAATTTAGAAGTCCTACAGGAGTATCCCTGTCTGGTTCCGATCAATTGAACTGATAAAATGCGTCATTCACATCGTAATAGTTCAGCGCAAACAAGATATCTTCCAGCGACGCATCCGGCCTCTGACTTAGAACGCTGATCACTACATCCTGGATCATATCAGCCATAACAGAGCCATCCATGCCGCGCTGAAGCGCAAAATCAGGAATAATTTCTTCGTCAGTCTCATCATCAAATGTGGGGGGCGGCGTGACGCAGCAGGGAGTTGTCAGCTGAAAATCGACCTCCGGGAGATATGGCACATATACATGCCATTCGCCATCCGCAAAAATAGCTTGGGGATTCATATGCAGGGCAACGCAGCTGTCCTTTACCTGCTGTAAAACATCCCCAATGGTACACTCCACGTTTGTCCGCATTGTCTTACTCCTCCGTGCGCTCCGGAATCTCCCCGTTCTCCTCCGCTTCGGCCATGGCGGCCTCCAGGGCCGCCTCGGCGGCGTCGGCCTCGGCCTGGGCGATCAGGTCCTCGATGGGCTCCAGGGGGGCGGAAGCGGGCTTGATGTCAATTTTATAACCGGTAAGCTTGGCGGCCAGACGGGCGTTCTGGCCCTCCTTGCCGATGGCCAGGGACAGCTGGTCATCCGGAACTACCACCCGGCAGCTCTTGGCGTCGCCCACAGCGGGCAGCTCCTCCACGCTGATTACGTCGGCGGGGGACAGGGCGGCGGCAATATACTCCGTCGGGTCCTCAGACCAGCGGATAATGTCGATCTTTTCCCCCTTGAGCTCCTCCACAATGGTGTTCACCCGCTGGCCCCGGGGGCCCACACAGGCGCCGATGGGGTCCACATTGGGCTCGGTGGGCCAGACGGCCATTTTGGTGCGGGAGCCGGCCTCCCGGGCCACGGAGCGAATCTCCACTGTGCCGTCATAGACCTCGGGGACCTCCATCTCAAACAGCCGCTTGACCAGGCCGGGGTGGGTGCGGGAGATGAGCACCTGGGGCCCCTTGGTGGCCTTGCGCACCTCCACCACATAGACCTTCAGCCGCTGGCCCTCTGTATAGCGCTCCCCCTTTACCTGCTCGCTGGTGCCCAGGTAGGCGTCGGTAAATTCAGAGCCGGAGTGCAGCCGCAGAGACACAGAGCCATTTCGGGGGTCAATGCGGGTGACAGTGCCGGTGAGCAGCTCGTGCTCCTTGGTGCAGAACTCATCGTAGATCATTCCCTGCTCCGCTTCGCGGATGCCCTGGATAATCACCTGACGGGCGGTCTGTGCGGCAATGCGGCCAAAGGACCGGGCCTTTACCTCCATGCGCACCGTGTCGCCCAGCTCGGCCTGGGGAAGCGCGCGCCGGGCCTCCGTCAGGCTGATCTCGGTGGCGGGATTGTCCACCTCCTCCACAATGTCCTTTTTCAGGAACAGGCGGACGGTGCCGGCGGTCTCGTCGGCCTCGATATACAGATTGTCTCCCACCCCCTCGTGGTCCCGGCGGTAGGCGGACAGCAGGGCCTGGGTCACCTTCTCCATCATGTAGCCCGGCTTGATGCCCTTCTCCTGCTCAATCTGATGGATGGCCTCGAAAAACTCCTTGCCGTCCATCTCGTTGCTGTTGACATTCTTCTTTGTCGCTCTCTTAGCCACGGTGTTCTTCCTCCTAAAGTCAAACCCGCAGGTACAGCCGTACCAGCGCAATCTCCTGTTTGGTAAACCGGGTCTCCGCCCCGTTCACGTTTAATGTCACGTCTCCGTCCTCATAGCTCCTGAGGACGCCCACAAATTCCTTGCGGCCCTCTCTGGGGCGGTAGAGCCTGACCTCTACCTCGCTCCCCTGGAACTGCTCGAAATGCTCGGGCTTTTTCAGCGCCCGGTCGGCCCCGGCGGAGGAGACCTCAAAGGTGTAGCTGCCCTCGATGGGGTCGTGCTCGTCCAGCAGGTCGGACAGCGGCCGGGAGACGGCTTCGCAGTCGTCGATAGACACACCGCCCTCCTTGTCGATATAGACCCGCAGGAACCAGCTTCCTGCTTCCTTGATATACTCCACGTCCCACAGGGTACACCCGGCCCTCTCCACCACCGGAAGAGCCAGGGCAGCCACCGCGTCGGTTACCTTTGCCATATCGGTCAAACCCTCCTGAAAACCGGCGCTTTCCGGTTTTGTTCAATCAAAAAGAGCGGAGCTGCAACCCCACTCTTACCATACTTCCTTACTTTAACGACTATACTATACCACACCATTATAGAAATTGCAAGCCATTATACCGAAGTTTTTTCCAAAAAAGTAAAAGGCCTGCGGAACTTTTCCGTCAAAAGCGGTCAAAAAAACCAATTTGACCGTCCATTTCCTTACTGAGCCGGGCACATTGGGCACATACTAGACCGCGGATGGGACTTCCGTGAAAAAATAAGCGGGAGGATTTTTGGATGAAAAAAAGCATTGCGGCTCTGGCCCTGGCCCTCGCTCTGACGGGGTCGCTGGCGGCCTGTAGCAATCGGGACCCCAACGCCAACACCACCACCGGCTCCGGGACCGTTTCCGGCGCCGGCTCCGGGACCACCTCCGGCTCCGCCGGACAGGTAAGCCGCCGCTATGACACCTATAACAATCAGGGCCGGGACTATTTCTACGACGGCCGCTACACCGCCGGCTCCAACGGCCAGGTCTACGGCAGAGACGACAACACCCTCTCCCGGGACCTGACCCGGGACGCCCGGGACATCGTCCGGGACGCTGGCGACGCCATCGGCGACATCGGCCGGGGCATCGGCAACGCCGCCCGGGATATCACCGGGACCAACGTCAACCCCGGCACCCCCAGCTGGGAACCCGATTCCAGCGCTGTGCGCTATTAACCAAACCGGGACGGGCAATCGCCCGTCCCGCGTTTTTTCTTGACAAAAGCAATGTATTTGATATAATTAATACAGAAGGGCGCCGTTACAGACGGTCAGCCCAGAGTCTTAATCAACTATGACCAGTTGACCGCTCGGGTTGTGGCCGGGCGGTCAACAAGCTTTTGGAGCGGTGAAGAGTATTACCAAAATCGTAACCACTACGCACACCACGAAACGCAGGACCTTCGTCCAGCGACCGTTTCCCATCAGCAACCACCTCCCCCCGTTTGGAATTCCTCCGGGGAAAAATGAGCTAACCACCTTTATGTAACAGCGCACTTCGTCCCGTCTGGCTGGCGGGCATTTATATTATATCGCCGCGAGTCGAATTTTGTCAAATACTACCTCTTTTTCTTTGGCTTCGCCCAGCCCGCCTTTCTGGCGGGACGGGTGGGGCCTTCTTTTTTCTCCACCCGGGTGCGGGTGTCAGACCGGGGCTTTTTGCCCTTCCCGGGCCGGTTTTTAGATGGCGGGGCGTCGTGGGCGCCGTCCCCTGCAGACGTGCCCTTCTCCGGCTTCACCAGACAGTGCTTGCCGTAGCCGATCAGGTCCTCCCGGCCGGTTTTTCGGAGGGCTTCCAGCACCAGCTTCCGGTTTTGGGGCTTGCGCCACTGCATCAGCGCCCGCTGGAGGGCTTTGTCGTGAGGGGTCTTGGGGACAAACACCGGTTTCATGGTCCTGGGGTCGATGCCGGTGTACCACATGCAGGTGGCCAGGGTGCCGGGGGTGGGGTAGAAGTCCTGGACCTGTTCGGGCATGTGGCCCTGTCTGTTCAGCCACTCGGCCAGCCGGACAGCGTCCTCCAGGGTGCAGCCAGGGTGGGAGGAAATGAGGTAGGGCACCAGGTACTGGTCCTTGCCGTAGCGACGGTTGAGCTTGAAATATTTCTCCTTGAATTTCTCATAGACCTCAATGTGGGGCTTGCCCATATAGTCCAGGGTGTGGGCCACACAGTGCTCCGGAGCTACCTTGAGTTGGCCGGAGATGTGGTGCTGGACCAGATCGGTGAAAAACTCCCCGCTGGGGTCCTTCATGAGATAGTCGAAGCGGATGCCGGAGCGGATAAAGACCTTTTTCACCTTGGGTATGGCCCGGAGCTTGCGCAGGAGCATCATATAGTCGGTGTGGTCGGCGTCCAGATTGGGGCAGGGTTCCGGGGCCAGGCAGGCCCGGTTCCGGCACATGCCGCTCTTCAGCTGCTTCTGGCAGGAGGGGCGGCGGAAGGTGGCCGACGGTCCGCCCACGTCGTGGATGTAGCCCTTGAAGCCGGGGTGTTCCGTAAGGACCCGCACCTCCCGAATCACGCTGTCGTGACTGCGGCAGGAGATGGTCCGCCCCTGGTGGAAGGCCAGGGAGCAGAAATTACACGCTCCGAAGCACCCCCGGTTGTGGGTGACGGAAAAGCGCACTTCCTCGATGGCGGGCACGCCCCCCTGGTCGTCGTACATGGGGTGGGGTTCCCGGACATAGGGCAGCTCGGCCACCCGGTCCAGCTCCTGGGTGGTCAGAGGGAAGGCGGGGGGATTGACAATCAGAAAGCGGTCCCCGTGCTTTTGCACGATGGCCTTGCCGGACACCGCGTCGTGCTCCTGGTACTCCACCATATTGGCCCGGGCGTAGGCCGTTTTGGAGGTAGACACCTCCTCAAAGGAGGGCACCTCCACCCTGGGGTAGGCGCAGATGTTGGGGTGCCTGCCAATGACGCAGGTCCCCCGCACGTCGGTGATTTCCCCCACCGGCGTCCCTGAGGACAGCCGGGCGGCAATCTCCAGGGTGGCGGCCTCCCCCATGCCGTAGGTGAGGATGTCCGCCTGGGCGTCGAACAGGACGGACCGGCGCACCTTGTCCTCCCAGTAGTCGTAGTGGGCAAAGCGGCGCAGGCTGGCCTCCAGGCCGCCGATGATGACGGGAATGTCCCCAAAGGCCTCCCGCACCCGGTTGGAGTAGACCACCGTGGCGTGGTCGGGACGCAGGCCCGACCGGCGGCCGGGGGAGTAGGCGTCGTCGTGGCGGCGCTTCTTGGCGGCGGTGTAGTGGGCCACCATGGAGTCGATGTTTCCCGCTCCGATGAGCACCCCCAGCCGGGGCCGGCCCAGAGTCTGGAATGACTCCGCACTGCGCCAGTCCGGCTGGGCCAGGACAGCCACCCGATAACCCTCGGTCTCTAAAATACGGCCTATAATGGCCGGGCCGAAGGAGGGGTGGTCCACATAGGCATCGCCGGTGATGAGGAGGAAGTCGTAAAAGTCCCACCCCCGCCGGGCCATGTCGTCCCGGCTCACCGGGAGGAATAAATCGCGGTCAAAAGGCATAATCTGCCCTCTTTTCTTTTGGAATACTGTCAGTATAGCAGTCCCCGGGGAATCCGTCAACACGGGTTGTGTCCGCTGTCGGATTTTGGTATAATGGCGGTGCTGTCCCCACCTACACCGGCAGCAGGAGGAGGTGGGAATATGGATGCAATCATCAGCTTTTTCGTGTCTGTCGCAGCAAACATAGCCAGCCACTATGTGCGCAAATGGCTCGACCAGCACGGTAAGGGACAGTGAGCCTGTCACAGCAAAAGCGCCCCTCAGAGAGGAGCCATCTCTCTGGGGGGCGCTTTTTAGCGGTGGGAATATGAATTACATCATCAGCTTTGGCTTTCGCCAAGGTTATTATAGCACACTTCCACCGGGATATGCAAGGGGCAATTTTACCGCGCGTTTACCACGTTTACAGCACTTGCGGGTGCTGTCGGATTTTGGTATAATGGCGGTGCTGTCCCCACCTACACCGGCAGCAGGAGGAGGTGGGTGAGTTGGAATATATGATCAATTTTATCGTGTCCGTCGCGGCGAACGTAGTCTCCTACTGCGTGAGCAAATGGCTTGACGGGCATAAGAAGGGACAGTAAAGCCTGACACTGCAAAAGCGGCCCTTCGGAGAGCTCCTATCTCTTCCGGAGGGCCGCTTTTTGCGGTGGGATCGTAGAATATATGATCAGTTTCGGCTTTCGCCAAGGTTATTATAGCACACTTACCCCGGGATATGCAAGGGGCAATTTCACCCCGCGTTTACCACATTTGCGGCGCTTGCGGGTGCTGTCGGATTAACGTAGTCTCCCACTGCGTGAGCAAGTGGCTTGACAGACATAGCAGGGAACAGTAAGCCTGTCATCGCAAAAAGCGGCCCCCCAGAGAGCTCCCATCTCTTCCGGGGGGCCGCTTTTTGCGGTGGATACATGGAATGATTATCAGTTCTGGCTTTCGCCAAGGTTATTATAACACATTGGTGTCACTCAATGCAAGAGGGATTTTCACCGCCGTTCCCGCTCCTCGGAGCGACCCACCAGGTAATCCAGGCTGACATCAAAGAAGTCGGCAATGGCAATGAGCCCCTTCATATCAGGCGACCGCTGTTGCAACTCGTAGCACTGGTAGGCCCGAAAGCCGATTCCCAGCTCAGCAGCAACTTCTTTCTGCGTCAAATCCCGTTCTTTTCTCAGCAGCCGGATACGTTCATGAAATTTCATTTTCTTTCCCTTCGCCCCTTGACATTCGCAATTTGTAGATGTATAATTACATTCGCAAACTGCGAATGTATTGTAGACGAGGAGTGGCAACTATGCAAGAACTATTTGCCCAGCTGTTCTGGGGAAACGAAGACGTTTCCCACGCTGTCGCCTGTCTCTGCGAGGATATTCCTGGCTATCATTCCGCCAAAACAGCGTATGAGCAGGTTCTGTCCCAGGTCCGGGAGCAAATCGGCTTCGAGCTCTGCGACCAGCTTCTCAGCCGCCTGACGGAGTGCAGCAGCTATGAAGCCTATGCCTATTACGCCGTAGGCCTGGGTCTCCGGGAGACCATTTTCCGGGCGCTGTGCGGGTAAACGCTACCACTCAAACCCAATATATTTTTCCAGCAGGTCCCCCTCCGGGCCCTCTCCGATCTTTTTAAAGCCATACTTCTCAAAAAACCGCCGGGCCCGGTCGTTGTTCGCCGGACAGTGGAGACGGAGCCAGTCCCAGCCGCTGTTCCGGTACATAGACACCGCCTGCCCGATGAGTTGGACCCCCAGCCCCCTGCCCCGGTCCTCCGGGAGGATGGACAGGAATTTGATATAACCCGCTTTCTCCTCCTGATCCCGGTCAATATCGTACAGGGCCACACCCATAGGCCGGTCCCCGGCCATAAAGATGTTGATGTTCCACAGACCGTGGGATTTGGACCGCAGCTCCTCCGCCTCTGCCAGGAGGATCGAATCCTCCACGCCGGGGCAGGCCTCCCGCCGCAGTTCCAGATAGAGCTCCCGATCCCGGGGCCAGGAATGGATCGGCATATGCACCCACAGGTTCACATCCGCCGCCGCTTTTTTGTCCTTCCGCCACCAGGACTGGCGGGCCAGGGTGGAGATCTCCTCGGGCAGATGGGAGTTGTCCATCTCATACTGAATGGTAAACTTCTCCCCGTCGAAGGTGAGACAGGTCACCGCTGTGTTGTCTCCGTGGGGCATGGCGTGCCACTCCTCCGGCGGGATATTTTTCACCCTGCCCAGGAACTGACGGATGGCCATGCCATGGCTGAACATCGCCACGCTCTGGTCGGGATGCCGCTTTGCCAGACGGCCCACCGTCTCATACAGCCGGTCCCCCAGCTGGAAAAAGTTCTCCGCCTTCTCCACCTCCCAGGCCGGGTCGGTGCGGTTGAACAGGTCCATCTGCTGGGGGTCGCTGTGGCGCACCGCCCCAAAGGTCCGGTCCTCCCACTCCCCCAGGTTCAGCTCCCGCAGGCCGGGCTCAGTGCGCAGGGGCAGGTTTTTGGAGCGGTAAATGGCCCGGGCAGTGGTCCGGGTACGGAACAGGTCGCTGGAATACACCGCGTCGATGTGGACATCCCGGAAACGCTCCTCTAAAGCGGCGATCTGCCGGTAGCCGTTTTCGGTAATCAGGGAATCGTACCAGCCGTGGCCCCGGCGGTATAGGTTGCCCTCCGCCTCGGCGTGGCGGATCAGATAGATGGTTGTCATATCAGGACTCCTCGCTTTTGTTTTCCCGGGGGGCAGCGTGCTCCCCCTTCATCTCGATGTGGATGAGCAGGGACAGCAGCGCCCGCAGCAGAATCACCGCCCCCAGTACCATCAGCTCGTTCAGGTCCCGGACCAGCACGGTCTTTAAAATCTCGGCGGCCATTTTGAACTCCAGACTGGTGGCCAGGCCCTCGGCCAGCTGAAACTTGATGTTCCGGGGCTTGCGGGTCACCATCCCTGCACAGTACAACCAGAAGGCGTGCAGGGCGGTGACGGCCACCACAAAGATGCCCATGAGCTCACAGGCCGAGATGATGGTGGGCAGGCAAAGCTCGATGATATGTTCCAGCATAGGGATACCCTTCTTTCCTTTTTCACGGTCCGCCTGTAGGGGCGCACAGTGTGCGCCCGCGGGCGGACAATGTCCGCCCCTACAGGAACGCTGCAAACGGGACACGCCCCGGCATCACCAGGGCTTCACCCCTCCGGTGAGCTCCGACACAGCGGCCAGCCCCTGTTTTGCAGCAATATCGGCCAGACCGTCCCGCACCTTGAGGGGGGCGAAGGGGTCGGCAAACAGGGCGGTGCCCACCGCCACGGCGGTGGCCCCGGCCAGCATGAGCTGGGCCCCGTCCTCCCCCTTGGACACGCCCCCCATGCCCAGAATGGGCAGAGCGACCGCCTGGGACACCTCCCACACCATCCGCACCGCCACCGGCAGCACAGCGGGGCCGGACAGGCCGCCGGTGTTCATCCGAAGAATGGGCCGGCGGGTGTTCACGTCGATGCGCATCCCCCGAATGGTGTTGATGAGGGACAGGGCGTCCGCCCCGGCCCCCTCCACCGCCCTGGCAATCTCTGTGATATCCGTCACGTTGGGGGACAGCTTCACCATGACAGGCACGCCTCCGGCGTGCTTTTTTGCTTCCTCCGTCACCTCGGCGGCCAGCTCGGGCCGGGTGCCGTAGGCCAGCCCTCCCGCCTTCACGTTGGGACAGGAGATGTTCACCTCGATCATATCCACCCCGGCGGCGGACAGCTTTTCACACATCACGCCGTACTCCTCGGGGGTGTTGCCGGAGATGTTGGCGATCACTTTCGTGTCAAACTGCCGCAGGAATGGCAGTTCCCCGGTGATGAAGGCGTCCACGCCGGGGTTTTCCAGGCCCACCGAGTTGAGGATGCCCATGGGGGTCTCGGCGATACGGGGGGCGGGGTTGCCGTTTCGGGGGTGTAGGGTGAGACCCTTGGCGCAGATTCCCCCCAGCTCTCCCAGGTCGTAGAACTGGCTGTACTCCCGGCCGAAGCCGAAGGTGCCCGAGGCCACCACCACCGGATTTTTCAGGGTGACGCCTGCCAGCTTGACGGACATATCAAGCATCCCAGTCCACCTCCTCCGCGTTGAATACCGGGCCGTCCTTACACACGTGCTTGACGGTGCCGTCTTTCATAGGGGTAGCGCACACCAGGCACGCCCCCACGCCGCAGCCCATCCGCTCCTCCATAGACACCTGACAGGGCACGTTGAACTCAGCGGCCACCTTCGCCACGCTTTTCAGCATGGGCTTAGGCCCACAGGCCAGGATTCCCTGGTAGTGGTGCTCCTTCTCCAGCTCCTGTCGGACCAGGGCGTCCACAAAGCCGTGGTAGCCCAGGGAGCCGTCGTCGGTGGCTACCAGACAGTTGACGCAGTCCTCCGCAAAGCGGTCCAGCAGGATGGCTTTTTCTTTGGAACGGAATCCCAGAATGGCGGTAGAGGTCCCGCCGCAGGTCCCCGCGCAGCCCAGCATGGGGGGCACACCGATGCCGCCTCCCACCAGAAGGTAGGGGCCGTCCTCCGCGTCAAACCCGTTACCCAGAGGACCCAGCACATCCACCGTGTGGCCCACGGGACGGCGGGCCAGCCAGGCCGTGCCCTCGCCCCGGACCTCAAAGACGATGGTCAGGGTGTCTCCGTCCCTGCTCCCCGTCCACTGGCAGATGGAGATGGGGCGGCGGAGCAGGTTGGCGTCTCCGCACTTGATATGGACAAACTGTCCGGGGCGCACGCCGGACGTGCGGACCATATCCCCTACGGCCAGCACCATATAGACGGCGTCCCCCATCTGCGTTTTTTCAACGACCCTGCATTTGCGCTCTATTTTCATCGTTTCACCGCTTTCTATTTTTCCCAGGGCGGCTTTTTCCCCGGCTTAAAGGCAACATGATCCGGTTCCGGCTCCGGGGCCTGGGGCGGGAGGGTGGCCTCCTCCTCGGAGGGGGCATACTTCAGGAAGGAGACGTCAAAGAATTTCACCTGGCCACAGCAGTCGCAGCGGAACATGACCATTGTGTCGGTATAGGTCTGAAACAGGCCCATCTGGCTGAGGAAGGACACCTCGTCCACCTTGGTCATCCGCTGGCCGCAGCATGTCAGGGTCTTCTCCTGACACTTCCGGCGGGCGTCCTCCCGCTTCTGCTGCTCCTCCGTCTCCTTCAAAAAGGTCTCCATGCGCTCCCGGCCCTCCGCCCGACCCGTCTCCAGAGCCAGAACAGCCCGCTGGCGCTGGGACAGATTCATATATCTCTCCCCGCACCTGCCGCACACCTTCTGCGGCACGCCGCCGCAGGTGAGCTGGTTGGCCTGCCAGAATTTAATCTCTTTGCCGCAGAAAACACAGACTTCCGCCATAACAGCCCCCTTTTCCCGTCAAACGATGGTCACAAACTGCCGGATATCGTCCCGCATGGCGATGGCGGCGTTCCGGGCGGCTTCGGCGAAGTCGTGTCCGTCCCCGCCCGTCTTCTGCCAGGCGCACATGATGCCCCGGGAGGAATTTACAATGGCCCCGTGGCCGTATTTGTCAAAGGCGTACTGCACATCGTCGGCGGTGCCCCCCTGGGCGCCGTAGCCAGGCACCAGGAAAAAGGTGTGTTCCAGCCGCTTGCGCAGTGCCCGGATATCGGAGGGGTAGGTGGCCCCGGTGACTGCCCCGGCCATGGTGTAACCGTACTTGCCCTCGGTGCCGGCAGCGATGCGCTGGTTCAGGTCGCCCATTACCTGATAGACCGTCCGGTCTCCGGCGGGGATGTCCTGGAGCTCCCCGGAACCGGGGTTGGAGGTCTTCACCAGCACGAAGACACACTTGTCCTCCCCCTTTGCGGCTTCCAGGAAGGGCTTGATGGAGTCGGAGCCCATGTAGCCGTTGAGGGTGACACAGTCGGCGTCGAAGCTCTTGAACTGCTCCCCCTCGATCTTCGCCCCGGACAGCCACCCCTCGGCGTAGGCGGCGGCGGTGGAGCCGATGTCCCCCCGCTTGATGTCGGCAATGACGAAAAGGCCCTTCTCCTTGGCGTATTTTATGGTGCGCTCCAGCACCTCCATCCCCTGCCAGCCCAGATTTTCGTAGTACGCTGCCTGGGGCTTTACGGCGGGGACGATGTCGCAAAGGACGTCGATAAGCCCCCGGTTAAACTGCCAGATGGCTTCGGCGGCCCCCTTGAGACCCACCCCGTGCTCCTCAAAGGCGGCCCGGCGGAGGTGCTCGGGCACATACTCAATACGGGCGTCCAGCCCGGCCACGGTAGGGTTTTTCATGGCGCGGATCTTATCCTGTAAAACGTCGAATGACATTTGAACCATTCCTTTCTTTTATGTTACACCTCGTCCTGATAGATGACCTCGCCCCGGACGATGGTGTATTTCACCCGGCCCTTGACGGTCCGCCCGGCGAAGGGGGTGTTGCGGGCCTTAGAGACGAATTTTTCCGGGTCGATGGTCCAGACCTCGTCGGGGTCGAAGACCACCAGGTCGGCCACCGCCCCGGGGGACATGTGGCCCCGAGCCAGCTGGAGGATATCCGCGGGGTTGGTGGACAGACGGCGGAACACGCCGGGCAGGTCCAGCTTTTTGGTGTGGTACAGCTGGGTGAGGGTGAGGGCCAGGCTGGTCTCCAGGCCGATCATGCCGCTGGGGGCCCGGCTGAGGGGGCGGGCCTTCTCCTCGGCGGAGTGGGGGGCGTGGTCGGTGGCGATCACGTCGATGGTGCCGTCCTTCAGCCCGGCGATGATGCCGTGGACGTCCGCCTTGGTCCGCAGGGGCGGGTTGACCCGGGCCACGGCCCCCTGGGTGAGCACCTCATCCTCAGTGAGCGTGAAGTACTGGGGGCAGGTCTCGCAGGTGATGGGCACCCCCTTCTTCTTCATCTTCCGGATGATTTCCACGCTCCGGGCGGTGGACACATGGCAGATATGGGCCCGGGCCCCGGTCTCCTCGGCCAGCATGGCATCCCGCATGACCATAATCTCCTCTGCGATGGCGGGCCGGCCCTCCAGCCACAGGTGGCGGGAGACGCTGCCCTCGTTCACCGCCCGGCCGGCCACCATGGTGGTGTCCTCACAGTGGCACAGCACAGGCAGCTCCAGCTGCCGGGCCCGGATGAGCACATCCCGCATGAGGTTGGCGTTGTCCACATTGTTGCCGTCGTCGGACAGGGCCACCGCCCCCGCCGCCTTCAGGGCTTCGGCATCGGTGGGCTCCTCCCCCCGCAGGCCCAGGGACAGGGCGGCGATGGGGTAGACCCCCACGCCGTTGGCCTCTTTCGCCCGGTCCAATACATATTTTACCTGCTCCGGGCAGTCCACCGCCGGGCTGGTGTTGGCCATACAGGCCACCGAGGTGACACCCCCCCGGGCGGCGGCAGCGCAGCCGGTGAGGATATCCTCCTTATAAGTAAAGCCGGGGTCCCGCAGGTGAACGTGCATATCCACCAGTCCGGGCCCCACTGCCAGCCCGGCGGCGTCGATGATCCGGTCAGCTTCGCAGTCCAGCCCCCGCTCCATCAGGACGATCCGGCCGTTTTCCACAAAAATATTCTGAAGTACAACGGTCCCCGTCACCGGATGGACCACCCGTCCATTTTTAATTAAAAGTCTCATATGTCTCCTCCGCGCATACATGGTCGATTTGGAAAGATCCGCCGCACATTGGCACAGACTCTTCTAAGCTATAAATTATAGCGGAAGATACAGGATTTAGCAACGAGTTTTTCAAATTTTCGGGGTATGCTATCACCGGCGGAGAACAAGTCGTATTCTCCGGGATAAAGGAGGGAAATTTATGTACGGAAATTCCTGCCACGCCAATGGCTGCGGTTCGTTTATTATGGGCACTGCCGCCGGTATGCTGGCCGGCGTTGCCGTGGGCACCATGATGGCAACGCCCAGCCGGCAGATCAAACGGACCGCCCACAAGGCTGCCCGCCGGGTCAACGAAGCTATCGACCATCTGGCCGACGCCATGGACATGTGAGCATGACACAGCCCCCGGCGCAAGCCGGGGGCTCGGTTTGTCGAAGTTATGAGAAGCTTCCCATAGCTTCCACATGCGCAGAGGTAACCTGATACCTGACTATGATGATTTCTTGCTCAGCACATGTGTTTTCACAGCGGAGATAATCATAGGAAGAAATACCGAGCTGAACGCCACGATAAGCAGGAGCAGGGATATTGGACGGGTGACGAAAATGGAAAAGCTGCCGTTGCTGACCAGAAGCGATCGCTGCATATTTTTCTCCAGCGTCCCCCCAAGAATCAGGCCCAGAATTAACGGGGGCATGGGATAGTCCAGCTTGCTCAGCAGGAACGCCAGGAAGCCGATGAGAATCATCAGAAAAATATCGCTGACGCTGTTGTTCAGCGCATAGGTGCCCACGATACAGAAAGCGAATACAATGGGTGTCAGGTATTTGTTTGGTACATCGCCCACCTTGGAAAAGAGACGAATGCCACAGAATCCCAGCAGTCCCATAAAGATATTGGCTACAAAAAGACCGACGATAATAGTGTAGACCTTGACTTTTTCATTGGTAAACAGCAGCGGCCCCGGAACGATGCCCTGCATCATCAGCGCCCCCAGCATCACGGCAGTCCCCGCATCGCCGGGAATTCCCAATGTCAGCAGGGGAATCAGCGCGCCGCCTGAGACGGCGTTGTTCGCGGCTTCGGGCGCAGCCACGCCCTCCAGCCGTCCGGTGCCAAATTCCTCCGGGTGCTTATCCCAGCGTTTGGTCTCGTTATAGGCCAGCCAAGAGGCGATGTCCCCCCCGGTCCCGGGTATTGCGCCGATGAAAGTGCCGATCAGGCTGGAGCGCAGAAGGGTTGGGAAAATCCGCTTGATGACCCTCCAATGCGGGAATGTCCGGCGGATTTTTTCAGAAGTCCGTGCACTTTGCGCGTCTTCTTTCTCGATATTGACCAGCCCCTGAGAAAAGGCGTAGAGTCCAATCAGCACAGGGACCATCGCAATGCCGCCCAAGAGGTAGGTGGAGCTGAATGTAAAGCGTTTGGCTCCGGTCAGGGCGTCCATGCCCACTGTGGCCAGCATCAGCCCAATTAAGGCACTGATAAGCCCCTTTGTGACGTTTTTGGAGCTGAGACTGGTCACCATGCTCAGGCCGAATACCGCCAGAGAAAAATATTCCGGAGAGGTAAAGGACAGCGCGACCTTAGACAGAAGGGGGGCGGTCCACAGCAGCATGACAGCGCTGAACAATCCTCCAAAGGTGGAGGCCAGGGTGGAAACGCCCAGCGCCTGGGCGGCTTTCCCCTGTTCGGTCAGCGGGTAGCCGTCCAATACGGTGGCCGCAGAGTTTGCCGTGCCGGGGGTGCGGATCAAAATCGCCGTGATAGAGCCGCCATAGATTGCGCCGCAGAATACGCCCAACAACATCAACAGTCCGGCAGAACCGTCAAATTTCAGCGTGAGGGGGAGCATAAGGCTCAGCCCCATAATGGAGGACAGTCCGGGCATAGCGCCCACAAATACCCCCACAAAAGCGCCGCAGAAGGTAATAAACAGATGAACAGGCTGTAACACAACGCCAATCACTTCCAGTAACGACATCCTTCTGCCCCCCTTACTTAAACAGCATACCCGCCGGCATCTTCAGATCCAGCAGCAACACAAACACAACAAAGATAAACGCCAGGATACCAGCGGTAATGGCGGCAATTTTCACTTTGTTTCGTTCACCTAAGAGGTACATAACAGCGGAAAGCAGGAAGATCATGGACAGATAGAAGCCCAAAAGACGAAGCAAAGCACAAAAAACGACAATGATTCCGGCGGCGATATAAATACGCTTCATGCCGGGAGATTTGAACTCAATGGGTTCTGCATGGTCAGATTCTTTTTTGTGAAATGCAGTCTGCAGAATCTGCACTACAGACAGCAGGATCATGATGGCGCTGAGGATAATCGGCCATACACCGGGTCCCATTGCCGTGCCGGATACCGCAGCGTTCATCGTAAGGGAATTATTGATAATCAGCAGGGAAATCAGGATAAGCAGCGCGGATATGCCATAGTTGTATTTTTTCATTCTGTAGTTACTCCTGTTCCTTGGTATGCCGGATATAAATTCAAGCGCGGGACAGGACAGTTTAAATGGTTCTGTCCCGCGCTCTGTTTTGAGCTACGGCAATCAATCGAGAGAATATGGATCAGGCAATCAGCGTCTTATAGTACTCAGACTGCTCTGCAACAAAGTCGCTGAGCTGATCGGTGGTAATAGTAATGGGCTCAAAGTAGAAGCTCTCCCGGGTGGCGGCATAAGTATCCGATGCGACAGCGTCAGCCAGGGCGTTCTTCCAGTAAGTCACGATGGAGTCGTCCACGCCGGCGGGGAGGGCAATCATAATCCAGCTGAGCAGGTTCACATCCTTGAACAGATCGCTGACCTCAGCCATGGTGGGGACATCGGGGGACGCCTGAGAGCGGTCCGCGGAGGTAACCGCCAGGGGAACCAGATCGCCGGAGTCGATTTGGCCGATGGCGGGCGCCATGGCGGAGATGCAGATATCCGCCTCATTGGCCAGAACGGCGGCGATGGCATCGGGAGCGGAGTCGTAGGGCACAACCTTGACCGCCACGCCGGCGTTCAGCAGAATAGCGCCCAGCAGGTTCGGCACGGTGCCCACACCGGTAACGCCTACGACCAGGGTGTCGGGATTGGCGTTGGCCTGCTCCAGGAACTGAGCAAAGGTGGAGAAGCTGGCGTTCTTGCTGCCCAGCAGCAGATACGGGTCCTGCTCCACAGCGGCCAGGGGAATCATGCGCTCAGTGGGGTTGATGTCAGTCGCGCCGCTGACATAGTTGAGAACCAGGTCACAGTTGAGCAGGCCAAGGGTGTAGCCATCGGCATCGTGGCTCAAAAATTCCTCTGTGCCAATCAGGCCGGAGCCACCCACAGTATTTGTAACCGTAATATTTTTATCCAAAACGGAGGAAGGGATGGCATCCAAAACACCGCGCACAGCCAAATCGGTGGTGCCGCCCACCTTGTAGGGAATGACAATCTCCAGGTCCTTCGCGGGGTAGTTTTTGGTGTTTCCTTTGCCTCCGCAGGCGGCCAGAGACAGGGCCGCGGCAGCGGCCAGAACCAGGGCAAGCACTTTCTTCATTTTCATTTGTTTTCTCCTTTCAAATTATGTGGGGATCGGCAGGGTAGAATACAATGCAGCAAGTCCTTCATACCGTCAACTGCAAGATACATTGCTTCATCGCATTAATTATTAATACTATAAAACAAGAGTCTCCTTTTGTCAAGCACATTTTGTTATATAAATAAAAAAATATCCAAAAAGGAAAGGAAGCATGTTGAAAATGAATAGTCCAAAGTTTGGGTTGACAAATTCATCTCCCAGTGTTATTTTATAATAGATTAACGCCATTAATTAAATAGGCGCAAAATCCACTCGATTTTTTATTCAGGGGAGGTATGTGTTTTGAATCAGGATTTAAAAGAAGTATGTAAAGACATACGCTGCGACGTTATGACCTGCATCGGGCATCTCGGAGTGGGGCATATCGGCGGCTGCCTGTCGCTGGTGGAGCTTCTGGCTGTGCTGTACTTCCAGGAGATGAACATCGACCCCAAACAGCCCCGGATGGCGGGGCGGGACCGTCTGGTGTGCTCCAAGGGCCACGCCGGACCCGCCGTCTATGCCGCACTGGCAAACCGCGGTTATTTCGACCGCGCCGAACTGCTCACTCTAAACCAGGGCGGCACCAATCTGCCCAGCCACTGCGACATGAACCGGACCGTCGGCATCGACATGACGACCGGCAGCCTGGGACAGGGTTTCTCCTGTGCTGTAGGCGTCGCGCTGGGCTCCAAGCTGGAGAACGACGGCGCCACAGTCTATTCCATTATCGGTGACGGAGAGAGCCAGGAGGGCCAGATTTGGGAGGCGGCTATGTTCGCCGCGGCGAAAAAACTGGATAACCTGGTGGGAATCACCGACTACAACAAGCTGCAGATTGATGATACCGTAGAAAATGTCAACGGCATTATGCCGCTGTCCGACAAGTGGCGCGCCTTTGGTTGGAATGTTATCGAGGTAGAAGACGGAAACGACACAGCGCAGGTATCGGACGCGCTAAAACAGGCGAAGCGTTTTGCGGGCAGCGGAAAGCCCTCCATGATTATATTACATACGGTTAAGGGCTGCGGAGTCTCTTTCATTGAGGAAAAGGGCAGCGCCAACCACAACATGAATATCAGCGAAGAGGATGTCAAGCGCGCCATCGCTGAAATCAGAGGGGAGTGACAGATATGGAAATGAGAGCGGTTTATGCCGCGTGTCTGGCGGAACTGATGGAACAGGACCGGCATGTTGTTGTTCTGGACGCGGACCTGGCCAAGGCCAGCGGCACACGGGGACTGTATGAGCGCTTTCCCAATCAGACGTTTAACTGCGGAATCGCGGAACAGAATATGGCGTCAATTGCCGCAGGGCTGTCCAGTTACGGCTTTAAGCCCTATATCGAGAGCTTTACCCCCTTTGCAACCCGACGTATCTGCGACCAGGCTGCCATCTCTATTTCTTACGCCAAGCGCAACGTAAAAATTGTAGGCACCGACCCCGGCATCTCCGCGGAGCTCAACGGCGGAACCCATATGAGTATGGAGGACATCGGCGTCATGCGCTCCATCCCGGGCATGGTCATTTTTGAGCCGGTAGACGAGGTGCAGCTCCGGGCCGCAATGCCTGTGCTCTACCATTACGACGGCTGTGTCTATATCCGTCTGTTCCGCAAAGAGACGGCGCAGGTATTCCAAGAGGGCTACCGCTTCGAATTGTTCAAGGCCGATATGCTGCGGGAGGGCAAGGATATCAGCATCTTTGTCTCCGGCATGTTGACGGCGGATACCCTGGAAGCCGTTAAGCTGCTGGCGGAGGAGGGGATTCACGCCGAGGTCATCAACGTCCACACCATTAAGCCCATCGACAAGGAGACCGTGCTCGCCTCCGCCCAAAAGACGGGCGCCGTCCTGACCGTGGAAAATCATAACGTGATCGGGGGGCTGCACTCCGCAGTCCTGGAGGTGCTGGCCCAGGAGAAAATCCCCGCTGTGGCGGTGGGGGTGCAGGACCGCTTTGGCGAAGTGGGCAAGATTCCCTATCTCAAGAAGATTATGGGCCTGAACACAGAGGATATTGCGGCCGCAGCCAAACGCGCTGTCGCACTGAAATAAGAAAGGGGTATGGACTATGAAAGTTGCCATCGGAAGCGATAAATCCGGGTTTGCCGCCAAGGAGAGCATCAAGGCGCTCCTCAGCGAGGCGGGAATCTCCTTTGATGATCTGGGGACCAGGGACCTGGAGCATGTGAAGCCCTATTATATGGTAGCGGATGAGGTCGCCCCTCTGGTTGCGGCCGGAGCCTACGACAGGGCCATCCTCATCTGCGGAACCGGGGCCGGCATGAGCGTGGTGTCCAACAAATACAGGGGCGTTTACGCTGTGGCCTGTGAGGGTGTGTATTCTGCAAAGATGGCCAGAGCCATCAACAACGCCAATATACTGTGTATGGGGGGCTGGATTGTCGGCCCGGAAATGGCCGCCGAGATGGCCAAGGTATTCCTCGCTACCGATTGGCTCCAGGATCTGGAGGACTGGCGCCAGGAAAATCTGAAAAAATTTAACGCTCAGGTATTGGAAATCGAGGGGAAAATTTATGGGAATTGAATTTGCTTACATCCAGCCTGTTGCCATCTATTTTGGACAGGGCCGTTTTCGGATGCTGTCCCAGCTTTTGCAGGAGATGGAGATTGACAGATGTGTTTTGGTGTGTGACCCCTATTTCGCCCCCCGAGCCCAGCAGATCATGGAGGAAAACAAGGCTGTTTGCGCGGTTTTCTCTGAAGTAGAACCCAATCCCCAGCTCAAGGGAATTATTCAGGTGACGGAACTGGCGCGGAAGCATCAGGCCCAGGGCGTAATCGGCGTCGGCGGAGGAAGCACGCTGGACACCGCGAAGTTTGCCGCCGCCATTGCACTGGACGGCGGGGATGCCATCGACTATTACGAAGGGCGCCGTCCCTTCCCTGCCCGGCGCCTGGCTATGATTGCCGTCCCCACCACCGCCGGCACAGGCAGCGAGGTGACTCAGGTGTCGGTAGTGAGCCACGGGGACGAGAAGAAGACCATCAACAATCCCGCGTTTATGCCGAAAGCCGCCATTGTTGACCCGGAGCTGAGCAGTTCCGTCCCGCCGAAGGTAACCATGAACACAGGGCTCGATGCCATGGCTCACGCGCTGGAGGGTTATTGGAGTGTGAATCACCAGCCCATCTGCGACGTGCTGGCCATCGAGACGGTGCGGACCGTTTTGAACAACCTGGAAAGGGCATGGCGCGACGGAAGTGATATGGAAGCCAGAAGCAATATGGCCTATGCGGCCCTTCTGGGCGGCATGGCCTTTGCCCAGCCGAAAACCGCCGCCAGTCACGCCTGCAGCTACCCGCTTTCCGAGGACTATCATCTTCCTCACGGAGAGGCGTGCGCCTTCACCCTGGACAGCATCGTCATGCTCAATGCGGACGAGCGGCTGGACTATCTGTGCAAGGCGGTGGGTCTGGAGGACTGCGCCGCCCTGGCCCGCCGCATCCGGGAACTGAAAGAACTGGGCGGCCTGCGCACCCGTCTCTCTCAGCTGGGAGACGTGGATGTCGGCAAGCTGGCCCACGACTGCGCTGTACACCCTCTGATGAAAAACAACCCGGTCAAGCTGGACGAGACGGCACTTGTCAAAATGTTTGAGGCGCTGCGCTGATGAAGGGCGGCCTGAAAAGCATTGGCATGATCGGCGGTATGGTGATCTGCTGGTCAATCTATTATGCGGCAAGCAAGGTCATGGTAAATCTAACCGGATCACCCTATCTGGCCGGTATGCTGCTGCGTGCCGCGGCGCTGCTGTTTTTGAGCGCCCAGCTGCTGGCGGGACACGGATTTTCAAAACTGTTTCACCAGGGCAAAGTGTCGCTGATTCTGGTCCTCATTGGCGTTTTGGGATTTCTGCTGGATTTGTTCGCCAATATAGGATATGCCGGAGGCGCGCTGAGCACCGGAACAGCCCTGCTGAAAACGGACGTTTTGATGGCCAATCTCATCACCGTGTTTCTGTATAAAAAACGGCTCTACCCCTCTGACTGGCTGGGTACGGCGGTCATGCTCGCCGGCGTGCTGATGGTGTTGGGGCTGAACCTCTCCCAGATCAGCTTCAATCCCACAGATCTGTTTTTTATCCTCAGTGCCATGTGTGTGACCGCGAACGCCTTTGTGATTAAGGCGGCCCAGGACAAATATCACGCAGACACCGATACCATCTCCTACTACAACAACTTTGTCGTTTTGCTTCTGTTTAGCTGCAGCGCCGCGTGGGCCGGAGATATACGACCGGAAAATTTTGGCATGATACCAGGCTTTTGGCTCCTGGTACTGCTGGGCGGCCTGTGCCAGGCGGGCATCTATTTCTTCTACTACAGAAATCTGAAAACCCATGAGGTCTGGGTGGTAAAGCTGTATCTGCTGCTGATGCCTGTAGTCAGCTGTTTTATCGGCGTTGTATTTTTGGAGGAGGAGTTGACGGGTCAGAAGATACTTGGTATACTGATTGTACTGCTGGGTGCCGCGTTGATTTTGTTGCGCAACAGAATCAATCACGAGGGAAATTTGACCTGTGCAGACGGTTGAGGTCGCTATATGACACACGAAAATAAGAATATGCTGGATGTCAAACGCACAAACCGACGCGCTGTTCTGCGGCTGCTTCAGAAGCAAGGCGCGATGTCGCGCAAACAGCTGGCAAAGCAGCTAGAACTCACGCCGGCGGCCATTACCAAAATTGTGGGCGAAATGATCGAGGAGGGGCTGCTGGTCGAAGGGGCAAAGCTGCCGGGAAGCAGTGCGGGCCGCCGGGAAATTCTGGTCTACTCCAACTATAGGGCGTATTGCGCGCTGGGCATTTTTCTGGAGCTGAACCATGCGATTTTATCCGCGGTATGGCTGGACGGACGGGTTATCATGTCTGAGAAGGTGGCGCTGGATAAGACGAACACCGCGGACGAGATTATAGACGGACTGTCTCAACGGCTTTTAGCACTGGTGGAGCAGTACGACATCGAGAAGGAAAAAGTCTTGGGTCTGGGTGTGGCCATTCGCGGCGTAATCAGTACAGATGGCCAGATATCCTACAACAGCTTTGGTATCTTCCGCGAGCGGAACTACCCTATCACTCGCCGCCTGGAGGAGAAAACAGGATTTCCCGTCCATCTGGCCAACAATGTGCGGGCCATGTTCCTGGCTCAGATATTCAGCGAAAAGGATCGAGATTTGGACGCCCAATTTTTCCTTCGGTGCGAATACGGCATTGGCGCCTCCCTTGTATTTAACGGAAAAATCTGGTATGGGAGCACCGGCCAATGCTCGGAAATGGGGCACATCCCGGTGATTCGGCGGGGAGGCAAGTCCTGCAACTGCGGAAAAAGCGGATGTCTGGAGACGATCGCATCTCCCCTGGCCATCCAGCAGGATGCCATACGCATTTTATCGGAGGAAAACACCCCCATCCTGTGGCGGATTTGCAGCGGGAAAACGGTAGAGCAGCTGGAGATTGACGATGTGCTGGACGCCGCTCGCAACGGAGACGAAAAGGTGGCACAAATCGTTGACAACGCTGTGCTGACGCTGAGCAACGCACTGAAAAATCTGATTTATATTGTGGACCCGAGAAAAATCATCCTCTATGGCCGGATATTTGAGAACAGGTATTATCTTTCAAAGCTGCTGGCCGAGATGGGAGAGGGCGTTGACATCAATCACGAGGTTATTGTTGAAAAGAGCAAATATAACCTGTGTCTGGAGGAAAAGTCCGCCGGGCTAGTGGTTATAGAGCACTTTCTTGACCAAGGCGCCTTGCCTTGACTGGATACAGGACTTTCTTTCTACTATAGGGCAACTAAGACCAGCGCAGTGTTTCGACACCGCGCTGGCCTTAGTTTATGTAATTATATTCAATTTCAGCTTCTGTTTGGACGCCAATTCAAACAAAAAACGGCAAAACCTGCGTATAACTACTGTTAAACGCAGGTTTTGTCTACAGTGGTGGAGACAACAGAACTCGAATCTGTGACCTCTCGCGTGTGAGGCGAGCGCTCTACCGGCTGAGCTATGCCTCCATATGGAAAACGGTGGTGACCCGGACGGGACTCGAACCCGTGTTGCCGCCGTGAAAGGGCGGAGTCTTAACCGCTTGACCACCGGGCCGTTTTTTATATGGAAACGGACGCTTGTCCGTTTTTAACAATGGTAGCGGCAACTGGATTTGAACCAGTGACACCGCGGGTATGAACCGCGTGCTCTAGCCAACTGAGCTATGCCGCCGTGCCACGCCCCTCAAATAGGGCAAGAGCTAGTATAGCGGATTTTGGGGTGGTTGTCAACAGTTTTTTTAAATTTTTCCTTTTTGAAAAAATTTTGCAAAAAACAATGGCTCCATCGGAACGGGACTCAAAGTTTGACGGACAGCCACCACTATAAAATTTTTCAAAAAAGCGGACGATTTTTTAGATTATTGGTGAAATAGTCTCTTCACTTTTTCTTCTGAAAGGAATACAATAGTGGCACCGAAACACCCCGTACTATTTTAAAAAGGAGCGGTTATTATGTCTATTCTGGTCTGCGGCGGCGCCGGCTACATCGGCAGTCACACCTGTGTGGAACTCATTCAGGCGGGCTACGACATTGTGGTGGCCGACAATCTGTACAACTCCAGCGAGGAAGCCCTCCGCCGGGTGGAAAAAATTGTGGGCAAGCCCATCCCCTTTATCAAGGCCGAGCTGTGCAGCGAGACCGAGGTAGAAGCGCTCTTTGCCAAGCACCCTGACATCGACGCGGTGATCCACTTTGCCGGGCTAAAGGCGGTGGGCGAGAGCGTGGCCAAGCCCCTGGAGTACTACTCCAACAACCTCATCAGCACCCTCTACCTGCTCCAGGCCATGCGCCGCCACGGGGTGAAGAACTTCGTCTTCTCCTCCTCCGCCACGGTCTACGGCGACCCCGCCACCGTGCCCATCCGGGAGGACTTCCCCACCGGCGGCACCACCAACCCCTACGGCACCTCCAAGCTCTTCCAGGAGAAGATGCTCATGGACATCTGCGCCGCCGACCCCGAGCTGAATGTGGCCCTGCTGCGGTACTTCAACCCCATCGGCGCCCACGAGAGCGGCACCATCGGTGAGGACCCCAACGGCATCCCCAACAACCTGGTGCCCTATATCGCCAAGGTGGCGGTGGGCCAGCTGGAGAAGGTCCACGTCTTCGGCAACGACTACAACACCCCCGACGGCACCGGCGTGCGGGACTATATCCACGTCGTTGATCTGGCCAAGGGCCACGTGGCCGCTCTGAAAAAGCTGGAGACCAAGTGCGGCCTGTTTGTGTGCAACCTGGGCACCGGCAACGGCTATTCCGTGCTGGACGTGGTCCACGCCTATGAAAAGGCCTGCGGACATGAACTGCCCTACGTCATCGAGGCCCGCCGCCCCGGCGATATCGCTTCCTGCTACGCCGACCCCGCCAAGGCCCGAGAGGAGCTGGGCTGGGAGGCTCAGCTGGGCATTGAGGAGATGTGTGCCTCCTCCTGGAAGTGGCAGTCCCAGAACCCAAACGGGTATAAGGGGTAATTTGTAGGGGCGGATATCATCCGCCCGCCCCGTTGTGTGGTCTGTTTCATTTAGAACAGGTGGGTAATACCCACCCCTACATACCGTATTTATATTTTGAGGAGGATAACAGTGAACAAACCCGTTTTAGTGATTATGGCCGCCGGCATGGGCAGCCGGTACGGCGGCCTGAAGCAGCTGGACCCGGTGGGGAACCACGGCCAGCTTATCATCGACTACTCCATCTACGACGCCCGTCGGGCGGGTTTTGAGACGGTGGTGTTCGTCATCAAGCCTGAGATCGAGGCCGACTTCAAGGAGGCCATCGGCGACCGGGTGTCCAAGGTGATGGACGTGAAGTACGCCTATCAGCTGAAGGAGGACCTGCCCGAGGGGTACACCGTCCCCGCCGGCCGGACCAAGCCCTGGGGCACCGCCCACGCCGCCCTGTCCGTCCGCAAGCTGGTAGACGGTCCCTTTGCCATCATCAACGCCGACGACTACTACGGTCCCGAAGCGTTTCAGGAGATCTACAACTACCTGTCCACCCACGAGGATGGGGATGTATACGAGTATGTTATGGTGGGCTACCTGCTGAAAAATACCGTCACCGAGAACGGCACCGTGGCCCGGGGCGTGTGCGAGGAGACGGCGGACCACTTCCTCACCCAGGTCACCGAGCGCACCAAGATTGAGAAGGGCGAGCCCCCCCGGTACACCGAGGACGACGGGGCCACCTGGACCGACCTGTCCGCCGACACCATCGTGTCCATGAACATGTGGGGCTTCACCCGCAGCTTCCTGGACGAGGCCCTGGCCCGCTTCCCCGCCTTCCTGGACAAGGCTCTGGCCGAGAATCCGGAGAAGGGGGAGTACTTCCTGCCCACCGTGGTCAGCCAGCTCATCGACGAGGGCAAGGCCCGGGTGAAGGTGCTGCGCAGCGAGGACAAGTGGTACGGCGTCACCTACCGGGAGGACAAGCCCACGGTGGTGGCCGCCATCACCGAGAAGACCGCCGCCGGGCTCTACCCCGACCGGCTTTGGGAGGTGTGAGCCATGGCACAGGCAGAACAGACCCTGCACGAGGTCCTGGGGGCCTTTGACTTCGGCGCGCCTGTGGTGGGAGCCATCCGCTACGGCTGCGGCCATATCAACGACACCTTTGTGGTCCACACCCAGCCGGAAAACGCCTGCTGCCGCCGGTTTATCCTCCAGCGGATGAGCTCCGCCGCCTTCAAACGGCCCGACCAGCTGATGGACAACATCATCGGCGTCACCGAGTTTCTGGGCCGGGAGATCGAAAAGCACGGAGGCAGCCGCAGCCGGGAAGCCATGGAGGTCATCCGGCCCAAAAATGGGGAGCCCTACTACACCGACAGCCAGGGGGGCGTCTGGCGGCTCTACCCCTTCGTAGAGGGCACCGTCTGCCACCAGACGGCGGACACCCCCGAGCTCTTTGCCGCTTCCGGCCGGGCCTTCGGCCGGTTCCAGCGGCTGCTGGCGGACTACCCCGCCGACACCCTGTATGAGACCATTCCCCACTTCCACGACACCGAGGACCGGCTGGCCAAGTTCAAGGCCGCCGTGGCCGCCGACAAGCTGGGCCGGGCCAAGGACTGCCAGCCCGAGATTGACTTCGTGCTGGCCCGGGAGAAGGACTGCTCAGTGGCCCTGAACGCCCTGCGGGCGGGCAAGCTGCCCCTGCGGGTCACCCACAACGACACCAAGCTGAACAACGTCCTGATGGACGAGACTACCGGCGAGGGCATCTGCATCATCGACCTGGACACCGTGATGCCCGGGCTGGTGCTCTACGACTTCGGGGACTCCATCCGCTTCGGGGCCAACCACTCCGCCGAGGACGAGACCGACCTTTCCAAAGTCAACCTGGACGTGGACCTCTTCGCCGCCTACACCGCCGCCTTCCTGGAGGGGGTGGACGGCTCCCTCACCAACACGGAGATTGAATACCTCCCCTGGGGGGCCAAGCTGATGACGCTGGAGTGCGGAATGCGCTTCCTCACCGACCATCTGGAGGGGGACACCTACTTCCACATCAGCCGGGAGGGCCAGAATCTGGACCGCTGCCGCACTCAGTTCAAGCTTGTGGCCGATATGGAGGAGCGCTGGAGCGAGCTGGAGACCATTGTGAAAAAATACCAGAAATGAATACACTGTTTGATGAAGAGCAGCTGCGTAAGCTCATCGCCAACCTGAACATCCTCACCGGACTGCCCGCCAACATCCTGGACCCGGAGGGGCGGGACATCAACCTGTTTCAGGGACATCCGCCCTTCTGCCGGGCCGTCAACGACCTGCCCGAGGGCCATGAGCGCTGCACCAACTGCGACAGATGGAAGACGAAAAACTACACCGCAGACAGGGGATTCCAATTCTACCGCTGTTATTTGGGCATCTGTGAAGCCATTATACCGCTGTATGACAAGAAGAATCCCCTGGCTTATCTGATTTTCGGCTGCTATCTGGATGACACCCCCATTCAGGAGCAGTGGGAATACACCCGAGCCCGCCTGGACTGGTGGCCCGGCGGGCCCGACGCGCTGAAGGACGCTTTTTTCCAATTCCGCCAGTACTCCCCCCAGGAGATTCAGGCCTACGCCGAGACACTGGAGGCCCTGTCCGCCTATATCCAGCTCAGGGGCATGATTCTGGCCGCAGAGCAGACCGACGCCCAAAAGCTGGCCCTGTATCTGGACGAGCACTACATGGAAAAATTGTCTCTGGACTCCATCTCCAGGCAGCTGCACATCGGCCGCACCAAGCTGTGTGCCATCGCCAAGGAGCTGTCTAAGGGCGAGACCCTGTCCTGGCTCATTGCCCAGCGCCGCATCAACGCCGCCAAGCGGCTGCTGCTCCAAAGCAACCTCCCCATCTCCGCCGTGGCGGAGGAGGTGGGCATCAGCGACTACAACTATTTTTCCAAGGTATTTCGGTCTATTACCGGCACCACCCCCAGCGCCTATCGGAAAAAGGTTCGGGGATAAAAAATCGTACGAGCTTTCATGGGTTCGTACGATTTTTCTATATTCTGTACTTTATACACTATGATTTACACAATCTACAAGTATAATAGACTTTGAAAAGGCGATTTTGTGAAATATCTCTATACGCCTTATTTTTCGCGAGTCAAAATCAACAAAGAAGGAGAATGAAAATGAAGAAATTTCTTGCGAGTCTGCTTGTCAGCGCCATGGCGCTGACACTTGCCGCCTGTGGCGGCAACCCCAGCTCCCCCTCTAATGGCAGCAACCCCTCCAGCGGCTCCGGCACTACCGGCGGCGGCGATAAGACCACCATCAACGTGATTATCTCCCAGTACGGCAACTACACCCAGGAGTGGTGGACCCAGTTCGAGAAGGACTTTGAGGCCGCCAACGACACCGTGGACCTGAACATTGAGATTGTCTCCTGGAACGACATTTACTCCGTGGTCTCCACCCGCATCCAGTCCAAGCAGCAGCCCGACATCCTGAACATCAGCGGCTTTGCCGACTATGTGGCAGACGACCTGCTGATGCAGGCCACCGAGTACACCTCCGAAGAGGTCCAGAAGAAGATTATCCCCAGCTTCTGGGAGTCCAACGCCATTGACGGAACCGTGTGGGCTCTGCCCATTCTGGCCTCCTGCCGCTCCCTGTTCTGCAATATGGACCTGCTGAACGAGGCCGGCGTTACCGCTCCTCCCACCACCTGGGACGAGGTCCTCACCGCCTGCCAGGCCGTGAAGGATAAGCACGGCGATGCCATCGTTCCCTGGGGTCTGGACATCTCCAACGATGAGGGCCAGGCTGCTTTCTCCTACTACAGCTGGAACTTCGGCGGCGGCTTTGTGGACGGCAACGGCGACTGGGCTCTGAACAGCGACGCCAACGTCCAGGCCGTGGAGTACATCAAAAAGCTCATCGACTCCGGCTACTGCAACTCCGCTCCCTACACCGATACCCGCTATCCCCTCCAGGACGCTTTCAGCGCCGGCACTCTGGCTATGATGATCGGCCCCATGAACATGGTTGCCGCCGACTCCACCGTCAACTACCAGTCCGTGAATATCCCCGGCAACGGCGTGGGTCTGGGCGTGTGCGACCAGCTGATGGTCTTTAAGAACGACGCCGCCCCTGATCAGGCCGCCCGCACTGAGGCCATCAAGGCGTTCTTCGATTTCTTCTATGACTGCGAGCGCTATTCTGACTACATGGTGTTCGAGGGCTTCCTCCCCGCCACTCTGGACTCCTCTGACAATCTGGCCGCCAACGCCGAGAAGTACAAGGTCGGCGGTTCCGACGCCACCGGCAACAGCGAGTACTTCAAGACCTTCTGCGCCCAGCTGCCCGACTGCCAGTTCTATCCCATGCAGAAGGCTGAGTGGATGGACGTACGCAACGGCGTGATCGAGGTGGAGCAGCAGGTCTGTCAGGGCCAGATTTCCGCCAAGGATGCCCTGGATAACCTCCAGGCTAACATCGCTGGCTAAGCTCCCCGGTTTTCCCACCGGACAAATCAAGAGGGGCCGGTTTTCCGGCCCCTCTTCCTGATTGAAAGAGGAGGCCTGTCTATGAAAGAGAATCCAAAGCCCCACTCCATAAAAAAGAATTCAAAGCCCCGCTCTATAAAAAAGAATCCAAAACCCCGCACACTTCTGAATAAGAGAGCAATTGAGCCCTATATCTGGCTGCTGCCCAGTATTATTATGATGGGAGTACTGATTTTGGTCCCCATCATCACCGTATTCCAGACGTCCTTCTCCAAAATCAGCAAGGCCGGCGTCAACAAGGGTTTTGCAAAATTGGACAATTACCTCTGGATTTTTAAACAGCCGGCTTTCCGCCGCACCCTGATGAACACCATAGTTTGGACAGTGGTTGTGGTGGGCGTGTCCACCATACTGGGCATCATCCTGGGACTGGTCCTCAACGAAAAGTTCCACGGGCGTAAAATTGTCCGGGCCATTGTGGTATTCCCCTGGGCCACCGCCCTGATTATCCAGTCCGTCATCTGGAAATACATCATTAACGCTGACTACGGCGCGCTGAACACCCTGCTCCTCAAGCTGGGTATCATCAAAAGCAACGTGAACTGGACGGCCACTCCACAGATGTTCTTCGCCTGGGAGTGTTTTGTGGGTATCCTGGTCACGGTGCCCTTCGTCACCTTCTGCGTGCTGTCTGGTTTGCAGAGTATCGACGCCTCCCTCTACGAGGCGGCCGAGGTGGATGGCGCTTCGTTCTGGAACAAGCTGTTCCGGGTTACGCTGCCCCTGCTCATGCCCAGCCTGACAGTATCCACCGTGCTGAACATTATCTATGTGTTCAACTCCTTCCCCATCGTCTGGACCATCTCCAAGGGCGACCCGGCAGACATGACCCATACACTGGTCACCTATCTGTATAAGCTGTCCTTTACCAACCAGAGAGTGGGTGAGGCAGCTGCGGTCTCCGTGATCGGCTTTATGATTCTGGCTGTCTGTGCCAGCATCTATATGTTCATGACCCTGCGGGCGGAAAAGGAGGACTGACAAATGAAAACAAAAAAATCCCCCTGGTCCCGTGTGGCCCTGTATCTGTTTGTGTTCGTGGTGTGTATTATTATTCTCTACCCCTATTTCGTCATGTTCACTACGGCGGCCAAAAGCAATGAGGAGATGTATGGCAACGTCCTTCTCCCCTCGGTGTGGCAGTGGTCCAACTTTGTGGATATCTGGACCGAGGCTCCCGTCTTTAAATACCTGCTCAACTCCATCATTGTGGCCGGCGGAGCCACCTTCCTGGCTATCCTGTGCGGCATCCCGGCGGCTTATGCCTTGTCCCGGATGCGCTTCAAGGGAAAGGCCATCTTTATGGGCGCGGTTATCATGAGCCAGATGTTCTCCCCCGTGGTGCTGCTGGTGGGTATCTACCGGCTGATGACCGATATGGGACTGACCAACAACCTGATCGGTCTGATTCTGCTCAACGCGGCCTTCAACCAGGCCTTCGCCATCTGGCTGCTGCGGGGCACCTTCACCTCCATCTCCTCCGAGATGGAGCAGGCCGCCAAGATTGACGGCTGCGGCACGGTGCAGGCCCTGATTCGGGTGCTCCTCCCCGTGGCCGCCCCCGGCATTGTCACCACCCTGATTTTCGTCTTTATCAACTCCTGGAATGAGTATACCATCGCCCTGACTTTGATCTCCGGCGATCTGCTCAAACCCATCACCGTGGGTATCAACATCTTCTACGGCTTCAATTTCATCAAGTGGCAGTATCTGTTCGCCACCTCCATCTTCGCCACCATCCCAGTGGTCATCCTGTTCCTGTGCATCGAAAAGCACCTGGTCAGCGGCCTGACCTCCGGCGGCGTGAAGGGTTAGGCTTTTTCGTAAATTGGCAGACTTTTCCCCTGTACCATAAATTGAACTTGTACTGGAGGTCCCCTCATGGAGCGATACAACATCGACGTCCGAATCAAAAACGTTCCCCCGTTGGACCCGGACTTTATCCCTATCCTGAAATTCAACCAGGCCTTTCTGGCCACCGCCAAAAAGCCCGTCTCCCTGGCTGTGGAGCGGGCGGACGGTCAGATAGCTGCCTTCCGCACCTTCGTCCACGGCACCCCCGAGATGGCCGAAGCAGACCGGTATTATATCGACCGCATGGTCAAGACAGCACTGTGGCTCCAGGGCGGTTTTAAGGTATACACCGACGACCGGGAGATTTACGAGTACCTCAGCGGCGTCTACCGCCAGGGGGGCGAGCGGGAGTTTGACTGGGACTTTATGTCCGATGTCTACGAGCACCCCTTTGAGGTGGTGCTGACCAGCCAGGTCCCGGAAACCAGGGACGCCCCCAAGGCCATCGGCGGCCATCTGGAGGGCTGCCGCATCGGCTTCGACGCCGGCGGCTCCGACCGGAAGGTGTCCGCCGTGGTGGACGGGGAGACCGTCTTCTCTGAGGAAGTGGTCTGGTTCCCCAAGGTCAACGCCGACCCGGACTACCACTACGACGGCATTGTGGCCGCCCTGAAATCCGCCGCGGAGCACATGCCCCGGGTGGACGCGGTAGGGGTCAGCTCCGCCGGCGTGTTCATCAACGACCGGACGATGCGGGCCTCACTCTTCCTTCAGGTCCCCCCCGACCTCTACAACGCCAAGGTGAAGGATATTTACATCCGCGCCATCCGCGACACCTTCGGCGATGTGCCCTACTCGGTCATCAACGACGGCGATGTCTCCGCCCTGGCTGGGGCTATGAGCCTGGAGGATAACAACGTCCTGGGGATTGCCATGGGCACCAGCGAAGCGGTGGGCTATGTGGACGAAAACGGCTGCATCACCGGCTGGCTCAACGAACTGGCCTTTGTCCCGGTGGACGCCAACCCGGATGCCATGCGGGATGAGTGGAGCGGCGACATCGGCTGCGGCGTGAAATACTTCTCCCAGGATGGGGTCATCAAGCTGGCCCCCCGCACGGGGATTGAACTGGACGAGAACGCCTCCCCCGCCGAGAAGCTGAAGGCAGTCCAGAAGCTGATGGAGGAGGGCGACCCCCGGGCCGCCCGGGTGTATGAGTCCATCGGCATCTATCTGGGACACACTCTGGCCTATTACTACACGCTCTACGGCTGCCGGCATGTGCTGCTGCTGGGCCGGGTTATGAGCGGCAAAGGCGGCGATTTGATTCTGGATACCGCCAAAAAGGTGCTGGCCGACGAGTACCCCGAGACCGTTGGAAACATGGTTCCCGAGCTGCCCGACGAGAAGTTCCGCCGGGTGGGCCAATCCATGGCCGCCGCCAGCCTGCCTGACCGCAAGTAACAGGACCATTAAATATTAGTTATTAAGGAGTGATACCCAATGAGAATTTACTGTGAAAAGGACTACGAGACCATGAGCCGCCGGGCCGCCCATGTGATGGCTGCCGAGATTATCCACCGCCCTGACTGTGTGCTGGGCCTGGCCACCGGCTCCACCCCCATCGGCATGTACAAGCAGCTTATCGAGTGGAACAAGGCCGGCGACATCACCTTCAAAGAGGTCCGCACCGTCAACCTGGACGAGTACAAGGGTCTGTCTCCCGAGCACGACCAGGGCTACCGCTACTTTATGCAGAAGCAGCTTTTCGACCATGTGGACATCCTCCCCGAAAACACCCGGGTGCCTGACGGCCTGGCCGCCGACCCCGCTGCCGAGTGCGCCGCCTACGATGAGTACATCCGCTCCCTGGGCGGCATCGACCTCCAGCTGCTGGGCGTGGGCCACAACGGACATATCGGCTTCAATGAGCCCGGCGGTATCTTTGTAACCCCCACCCATGTGGTTGACCTCACCGAGCGCACCATCGACGCCAACGCCCGGTTCTTCGCCACCCGGAACGACGTGCCCAAACAGGCCTTTACCATGGGCATCGGCCCCATCATGGCCGCCAAGAAGATTCTTTTCATCGCCAGCGGCGAGGAGAAAGCCGAGGCCGTGTACAACAGCGTCTGCGGGCCTGTAGACCCCCACTGCCAGGGCTCCATCCTCCAGCTCCATCCCGACGTGGTGCTGGTGGCCGATGAAGCCGCCCTCAGCAAGGTAATTGCCGCCGGAGTGAAGGTATGAAAATTATCAACGGCCAGGTCTTTGACCTGGAACAGGGCTTTCTCTCCCGGGATGTCTATACCGACGGCTCTTTGATTGCCCCGGCCAGCGGAGATGATGCCGTCCTGGACGCAGCCGGGTGCTATGTCATCCCCGGCCTGGTGGATGTCCACTTCCACGGCTGTGTGGGGGAGGATTTTTCCGACGCCACCCCCGACGGCCTGCAAAAAATTGCCGATTACGAGCTCTCTCAGGGGGTCACTTATATCTGCCCCGCCGGCATGACCCTCCCTGAGGATCAGCTTACCGCCATCTGTAAGACCACCGCCGCCCACCGGAAGAAGAACGCTGGCGGGGCGGAGGTGGTGGGGGCTCATCTGGAGGGACCTTTCCTCTGTATGGCCAAAAAGGGCGCCCAGAACGGGGATTATCTTCACGACCCGGACGCCGCCATGCTGAAGCGCCTTCAGACGGCTGCGGAGGGCTGTGTGCGCCTGGTCACCCTGGCCCCGGAGCAGCCTAACTCCATTGAATTTATCAATGCGGCCGCGGAGATGGACATACACGTCTCCGTGGGCCATACCGTGGCCGATTACGACACCGCCAAAGCGGCCTTTGATGCGGGGGCGGACCACGCCACCCACCTGTTCAACGCCATGCCCCCCTTTGCCCACCGTGACCCCGGCGTCATCGGCGCGGCCTTTGATGTCCTCCACGTCATGCCCGAGCTCATCTGCGACGGCGTACACGTCCACGGCTCTGCGGTTCGGGCCGCTTTCCGGCTCTTCGGAAAAAAGCGGATGATTCTCATCTCCGACTCCCTCCGGGCCACCGGCATGCCCGACGGGGAGTACCCGTTCGGCGGACAGATGATCGAGGTCCACGGCAACCGGGCCACCATTCTGGGCCACCCGGAGACCCTGGCTGGCTCCATTACCAGCCTGATGGGCTGTCTGCGCCAGGCGGTTTCCTTCGGCATCCCTCTGGCCGACGCGGTGCGGGCCTGCACCTATAACCCTGCCAAGTCCATCAGCATCGACGACAGAGCCGGTACCCTGGACATCGGTAAGGAAGCCAGTGTTGTTCTGCTGGACAAAAAGGACCTGTCCTGCAAGGCCATCGTCTTTAAAGGACAAATGATGTAGCGATACATCATATAACAGCCGGGCTGCGCGTTTACAAACGCGCAGCCCGGCCGCTTTTACTGATACAGATTTTATTCGCCTTCAGGTCCGGCAGAATGAAACCGGCAGAACATAAAATTCTTCTATTCCTCTGTCAATCTGGCCCGCAGGCCGGAGTACCGCCTGGTCTGGCGGTTGTTGGCCACCATTCCGGCCACAGCGGCGGGGTCGCCCACCACGATAAACAGCTCTCGGGCCCGGGTGACGGCGGTGTACAGCACCCCCCGGGTCATGAGTATGGGCGCCCCCTCCAAGGCGGCCAGGATAACCGCCCTGTACTCACTGCCCTGGGCCTTATGTACCGTCACGGCAAAGGCGGGCTCCAGCTCCCCCAGCATGTCGGGGGAGTATTCCACAATTTTGCCGTCGAAGTCCACGGTGATAACTTCCCGCTCGATAGAGCGAATCACACCGATGTCCCCGTTGAACATCCCCATACCGGCGTCGGTTCCCCCCTCCTCCCGCCAGAGGATGTCGTAGTTGTTGCGCACCTGCATCACCCGGTCCCCCGCCCGGAAGACCCAGTCGCCGAAGCGCCGCTCCCCCTTCCCCTCCAGGGGCGGGTTCAGGGCCTGCTGGAGGGCCTGGTTCAGGGCGCGGGTACCTGTCCCCCGGCGTCGGGTGGGGGAGAGCACCTGAATCTGGTCAGCGGGAATCCCCATCCGTTCGGGCAGACGGCGGCGGCACAGGTCCACAACCGTGTCCACCACCGACTCCGGCTCCCGGCGGGCCAGACAGAAAAAGTCCCCCTCATTGTGCCGCAGGTCGGGAAGCTGGCCGTGGTTGATGAGGTGGGCATTTCGGATGATGGCGCTCTGTGCGGCCTGGCGGAAGATTTCCGTCAGCCGGACGGTGGGCACTGCCCCGCTGCGGATAAGGTCAGCGAAGAGACTTCCAGGCCCCACCGAGGGCAGCTGGTCCGGGTCGCCCACCAGCACCAGGCGGCAATCGTCCCGGAGGGCGTCCAGCAGAGCAGCCATCAGGGGCACGTCCACCATGGAGGTCTCGTCCACAATTACCGCGTCCGTCTTCAGGGGATCGTAAGAATTTCGGGTAAAGATGAGCTTGCCGGACCGGGGATCAAAGCCCGTCTCCAACAGGCGGTGGATGGTGGAAGCGTCGGTATTGCACAGCTCCCCCAGCCGCTTGGCAGCCCGTCCGGTGGGGGCGGCCAAAGCGGTATCCAGCCCCATCATCTCGAAGAGGGCCAGCACCCCCCTGAGACAGGTGGTTTTTCCCGTTCCCGGCCCTCCGGTGAGGAGCATCACCTGCCGGTTTGCGGCCAGCTCCACCGCCTCCCTCTGTTGGGAAGCATAGGAGATGCGCTGCTCCTCCTCAATGCGGCGGATGAGACCGCTCAGCCCCTCGGGTGGCAGCAGCTCCGCCTGGCTCATCTCCAGGATGCGCCGGGCAATATAGGACTCCGCCTCATACAGGGCGGGGAGGTATACCGCTTCTTGGCCCGCCACCTGCTCACACTCCGTCTCTCCCCGGCTGACAAGGGTCTCTAAACAGTCCTCCAGCAGCTCGCCGGACACTTGCAGCAGAGTGGATGTGGCATCCACCAGTTTGTGCCGGGGGAGGAAGGTGTGTCCGTTGCTGTAGTTGTTGTGGGTCAGCTCAAAAATCAGCCCCGCTTCCAGCCGGAGGGGGTCCGACCGCCCCACCCCCAGGGACAGGGCCAGAGCGTCCGCCTGGGAGAACTCCACCTCAAACTCCCCGTTCACCAGCAGGTAGGGGTTGGCCTTCACAACCTCCAGAGCCACGTCGCCGTAGGCCCGGCGGAGGAGGGCGGCCAGCTCCAGGGGGAGCCGGTGCTCCGACAGGAACTCCATCAGCCGGCGGGTCCCCATCTGCTGCCGGAAGACCTCACCGATCTGCCGGGCCCGCTTTTTGGTGATGCCCTTAATCTTGGTGAGCTGCTCCGGGTCCTCCTCAATGACGGTGAGGGCGTTCTCCCCAAACTCCTCAATAATGAGCCGGGCGGTGGTTTTGCCCACCCCCTTGATAGCCCCGGAGGAGAGGTAGTGGAAAATCTCCTTCATGCTCTGGGGCAGGCGCCGGTCCACCACCTCCGCCTTCATTTGGGGTCCATAGGTGGGGTGCCGGGTCCAGCGGCCCCGGATGGACAGGTACTCCCCTGGCGCAACCCCGGCCATGGGCCCCACCACCGTGACCTCCTCCCCACGGACGTCCAGCCTGAGAATGGTGTAGCCGTTTTCTTCGTTCTGAAAAATAATAGAGGAGACGGTGCCCTCCAGCAGCTCCAGATCCTGGTCTGACATCGGGCATCACCTCCTTTTCCGCGTTTTAAGCCCCCCTGTGAAAGGGGGCCTTTTATGTCCGTGCAATATAATCCCCCAAATCGCTGGCCGGCCACAGAATCACCTCGGGCCACCGGGCGGTGAGACGCAGGGCCAGCTCCCAGCCGGCGGGGGTGAGCCCCGCGTCAGCGATGACAATGGGGCAGCGCAGCAGCCCCAGGCCCCGGAGCCAGAGGAAAGAGCGCACCTGCTGTTCCAGGTCCTCCCCCTCCCCACGACCGGGAATGACCACCTTCGCCTCCCGCCCGGGCAGAGGGCGCAGCAGCAGACCAAACAGCCACCAGCCCACAAAAGCCAGCCCGCAGACGCACACCGCGGCCAGCAGAACATCCCAGAACATACCCACACAGCAACACCTCCGTGATATCCTATGCGGAGGGGTTGGAGGTGGTTAAAGGTCTCCCGCCGGAGGGGTAAAGCCCTTTATACTGCTCCGGAAAACAGGTTGACCCCCACATGGGTCAGCCCCAGCATAATGCAGCCGGCGGTGAGCACCCCCAGCACCACGGCGGGCATGGCCTTTTTCAGCCGCATCCCCAGAAAGGCCGCCGCCAGAGAGCCCGTCCAGGCCCCCGTCCCCGGCAGGGGGATGGCCACAAAGAGCCACAGGCCCAGATACTGGTATTTCTGTACCTTCTTGCCCTTGAGGTGGGCCTTTTTTTCCAGCTTGTCCACCAGGCCGTTGAGACTGGGAAAATACTTCCGCATCAGCTCAAAGACCCGCCGGATGTATACGATGATGAAGGGGGCGGGGATCAGATTCCCCACCACCGCCGCCGGAAAGGCCAGATAGGAGGGCAGGCCCAGCACCGCTACGCCAAAGGGAACGCCGCCCCGCAGCTCAATGATAGGGAGCATGGACACCAGCATGGTGAACAGGCACTTGCCCCCGGTGGTGGTGGTTAAAAATTCGTAGAGTTCCATAGGCACCTCTTGTAGGGACGCATCATGATGCGTCCGCCTTGATGGCAGAAATATAACGGGGAATGAGATGGGGAATGTAACGGGGAAATGTGTTGGAAAGAGCGGACGCTTCGTGAAGCGTCCCTACTCCCGCCCCAGCAGATAGTCGGCGGTCACGCCGAAGTAGTCGGCCAGAAAAATCACCGTTGTGGCAGGGACGTTGATCTGCCCGTACTCGATTTTCTGGTAGTGGCGGTCCGTGCATCCCAACAGCTCCGCCATTCCCGCCTGCGTCATTTTTTTGCTTTTCCTGAGCGGCTTTAACCGCTCCGCAAAGCTGGGCAAAATAATTTCCATTATTTTCTCCCTTTCTATTGACATTATTTAAATTCGTGGTATAATAACGGCATACAAGTTCGTGTTCAGGTGGTGCTATCATGAAAGAAAATCTCAAAGCACTCTATCTCCAGGAAATTGAGCGGTCCCGGCTGGACTTTGACAGCGACCCGGAGTACCAAGCCTATTATACACAGGCGGAGACCATTTGGAAAGGGGGAGATATACCGCCCGCCGTGTTTCATCTGTTGGAAGTCTCTAACTTTCTGTCCTTCGCCCACGGCTTCCGCCTGGGCGCGCAGCTGGCCGGTTGGGTGCAGACGGGGTGAAGGTCCGCATCCAAAGGCCCCCTTGCTAAAGGGGGCTGGCACCGCCGCAGGCGGTGACTGGGGGATTCCGTTCCATTAAAACGTTCCTGTCCACTGGAATCCCCCCGCCACCGGGCTTTGCCCGGCGGCCCTCCCCCCTTTGGCAAGGGGGGCTTTTTCTGCGGAAGACGGAAGTTACAGCATCTTTTTCAAATACTGCCCCGTATAGGACCCCGGGCAGGCGGCGACCTCCTCCGGAGTTCCGGTGCAGACCACCTGTCCGCCGCCGTCGCCCCCCTCGGGACCCAGGTCGATGATGTGGTCGGCGGTCTTAATCACGTCCAGGTTGTGCTCGATGACCACGATGGTGTTGCCCCCCTCCACCAGCCGCTGGAGCACCTCAATGAGCTTGTGGACATCGGCGGAGTGCAGGCCGGTGGTGGGCTCGTCCAGGATATAGATGGTCTTGCCGGTGGACCGCTTGCTGAGCTCGGTGGCCAGCTTCACCCGCTGGGCCTCGCCGCCGGACAGCTCGGTGGAGGGCTGGCCCAGCTTCACATAGCCCAGGCCCACCTCCTCCAGGGTCTTCAGGCGGTTGTAAATCTTGGGGATGTTCTCGAAGAAGGGCAGGGCCTCGTCCACCGTCATCTCCAGCACCTCGTAGATGTTCTTGCCCTTGTAGCGCACCTCCAGGGTCTCCCGGTTGTACCGCTTGCCCTTGCACACCTCGCAGGGGACGTAGATGTCCGGCAGGAAGTGCATCTCAATCTTGAGCAGGCCGTCTCCCGTGCAGGCCTCGCAGCGCCCGCCCCGGGTGTTGAAGGAGAACCGGCCCGGGCCGTAGCCCCGGCTCTTGGCGTCGGGGGTGGAGGCGAACAGGTCCCGGATGTCGCTGAACAGGTTGGTGTAGGTGGCCGGGTTGGACCGGGGGGTGCGGCCGATGGGGCTCTGGTCGATGTTAATTACCTTGTCCAGGAATTCCTCCCCCTCGATACGGTCGTGTCTGCCTGCCCGGGTCTTGGTGCGGTTCAGGTCGGCCCCCAGCTTCTTGAACAGAATTTCGTTCACCAGGGAGGATTTTCCCGACCCGGACACCCCTGTCACGCAGGTAAATGTCCCTAACGGAAAGGCCACGTCCACCCGGCGCAAGTTGTGCTCCGCCGCGCCGAACACCTTCAAATAGTGCCCGCTCCCCTTCCGCCGCTCCGACGGAACGGGGATTTTTTTCCGCCCGGTGAGATAGTCGCCGGTGATGGAGGCGGGGTTGTTCATGACCTCCTCCGGGGTGCCGGCGGCCACGATGGTGCCCCCGTTCACCCCCGCGCCGGGGCCCACGTCGATGATATAGTCCGCCTCCCGCATGGTGTCCTCGTCGTGCTCCACCACAAGGAGGGTGTTGCCCAGGTCCCGCAGCTCCTTCAGGGTCTGGAGCAGCTTGTCGTTGTCCCGCTGGTGCAGGCCGATGGAGGGCTCGTCCAGGATATACAGCACCCCCATGAGGGAGGAGCCGATCTGGGTGGCCAGGCGGATGCGCTGGCTCTCGCCGCCGGAGA
>CANSXE010000009.1 GCA_947650875.1 uncultured Bacillota bacterium
CCAGCATCACATTGTACAGCACCACGCTGCCCACCACCACCATGGCCCCCACCAGAGCAACAGGGCCGATCATCTCGTGGTAGAACACCGCTACCAGAATGGGGTTGAGCACCGGCTCGATGCCGGAGACCAGGCTGGCGGTAACAGGCGGGGTGGTTTTCAGGCCTTCCACCATCAAAATATAGGCCAGGGCCACCTGGAACACTCCCAGCACCAGCAGGGCGACGAAGATGTTCCCGGAAAAGTCCGTCTCGTACCCCAGAAATGGCAGGCCCACCACCGCGCTGATGACGTCGCCCCAGAAGACGGAGGAGATGGGGTCGCTGTCGGGCATGTCGTTCATCAGGAACACGCCGGCGTAGGATATCCCGGACAGCAGGGCCAACACATTGCCCAGCATCCCCCCTGCCGACAAGCTGTCGATGAAAAACAGCAGCACGCCCCCCAGCACCAGCCCGCAGGCCAGCATATCCAGCCGTTGGGGCCGTTTGCCGAAAAAGAGGACCGAGAACAAAATCACAAAGATGGGCGCGGTAAACTGGAGCACAATGGCATTTCCAGCGGTTGTTAGCTTGTTGGCAATGGAAAAAAGGATGTTAGTGCCGCAGACGGCCAGTGCCCCCACCAGCACCCACAGGTTCATTTTAGGCCTGTGGCCGGTCAGTTTAAGATACAGTCCGATCACCACCAGGGCGACGGCGGTGCGGCCGCCGTTGATTGCCATGCCGCCCCAGGGGATCAGCTTGATGAACAGTCCCCCGATGCTGTACAGCACAGCGGCCAGGAACACACACAGGGTTCCCCTTTGACGCGCTGACAAAACAATCACTTCCTTACAAAAAGCCCCCTGCCCGGAAACCGGACAGAGGGCGTAATCACGCGGTACCACCTCTGGTTCGCCCGTCCCTCGCGGGACGAGCCTTATGGAGCCTGAAGCTCCAGCGCGGTAACGGGCGCGGCCCGGCCTGTCCCCTACTGCGCCTGCGCGGTTCGGGCGGCTGCTCCAAGGGGTATTCACAGGGCGCTCCCCTCCCCTGTTCCACCAAACCAGGGGCTCTCTGTGCGGGAAATCGCAGTGTGACTTGTCCTTTTCGTCGCAGTAGTCATTACTCTACCACAGTTTTGTGCCTTTGTCAATCGGAAAAAGACATTTAGGTAAAGAACCGGTTCAGGCCAAAGCACACTCTTTTTTCGTCAATAAGCGCTCGAAGTCTCTCTAGTCGCTGGACAAGTCTCTGCCTTTTCTTGTCAAAATCCTGATCGTCGTAATCCACAAAGGAAGCCCATTCATCCACACTGCCGCTGATATCGGCATAAAGATACTGGCAGAAGTCGATCATGCTGGTATGGGAAAGGTATTCAAACACCTTATCCTTGTTCTCTTTGACGGGGCCGCTCCCCTCATGTTCATAGAAAATATAGCTGTTCCAATAGCTTACAACGCATAGCATTCTTCCCGGCTCCAGGTTTCCGTGGACGCAAAAGGGACACAGCGTCTCCAGCCCGTGAACCGCCTGTTCCACCCATTCGATCCCAACATCAGTCAGGTAGCTCAGGCCGTATACAGATGTACCCTCCAGGCTGAAATCCGACCAGCCAGCTTGGGGTTTTGTCAGCATTTTATCACCCTCCAGAACAAATCAGTGTTTAAGGCTTGTTTAAAACGGCGCATAATCCAGCCAATCTAAAGGCGCTTTATTCTGAAACGGCCGCTTCCAGTAGACCTCATTTTTCTGCGCCCGCAACAGCAGTTCCTTTTTCCGTCTCAACAATTCTCTGTCCATTCTGGAAATATATATCGCGGCGCCGATCTGGCAGTCCGAGCCGTCATAATCCTCATTCAGCAGGAAATCGAATAAAAGCTCAGCTAAACGATCATCGCTTCGATATCCTGCCATGAACTCGTCAATATACTGTTTAAAACCACGGACACAGCTGTATATCATGTATCCCTGCAAAATTTCTTTATTCCAGATTCCGCTTTCCATTGGACAGCACGCTTTTAGTTCCTCTACATTTTTGAAATATATATATGGCCTATCAGCCCCTTTGATCGTTTCGGCTGTAAATCAGCTCCGCGAACTGCCCATACCGCTTCACCTCATCCAGACGGAACCGCATCTGTCCCTCCTTCTGAGTAAACAGCGGTATCCCCTCCCCCAGCAGGACGGGGGCGACCTGGACAATCAGATGGTCCACCATGTCCCGCTCCAGCAGCGGGGCCAGGATGGTATTCCCGCCGATGATCCAGATATTTTTATCCGGCCCCAGCCCCGCCACAAACTCCGCGACTTCTCCCCTCACCGGGATAAACCCCTCCTGGGGCAAGCTGTCGGCGTGGGTGAAGACATAGTTCTCCGTGGTGGGGTAAAAACTGGCGGCGTTCTCCAGCTGGGCGATCTCCTCAAAGGTCCGCCTGCCCATGATGGCAACATCCATCCCCTGGTAGAAGCGGTCGCAGTCCGTCTCCTCCGGGCTGCCCGTCTCGTGGAGCCAGGACAGCCCGTGGTTTTTGTCGGCCAGATAGCCGTCCAGGGTGATACAGCCGTAGAAAAATACGCTCATGATCTCTCCTTTCGCGTGTGTTACACGATATCCTCACCCAGCAAAATTTTGGGCATTGTGGTTAAGCAGCGATTCCATCTTTTGTAAAACAGCTCCAGACCAAGCTTTGAAACGCGAGCGTGGGCTTCTTCGTCCTCAAGGGTCCAGTGCAGAATGTAGGTGACCTTGCCCACCCATTTTGTCAGACGAATGGGCGGTTTTCCCTCTTTGACGGCGTTAAAGCTCTCTTGCCGGTGCGTGCGTTTGATGTACTTCACATCAATCACTCCGGGCTGTGAACGATAGAAGGCGGCAACCTCTTTCATTAAAGCTTCAATTTCATCCTGTTTATCAATTTTTGCCTCATAGATACAAATTTCGTGAAACATTCCAGCACCACCCTTGTTTCGTCTTTTTCACTGGGCCGATTGACGTGTCCTCTTTCCATTAAATCCTCGCCACGCCGGACTTCCGTGCGGCCTCGGCCACCGCCTTGGCCACGGCGGGCCCCACCCGAGGGTCGAAGGCATGGGGGATGATGTAGTTCTCCGTGAGTTCCTCCTCAGAAATCAGCCCGGCCAGGGCCTGGGCAGCGGCCAGCTTCATCTCCTCGTTGATGTCGCTGGCCCGGACGTCCAGCGTCCCCCGGAACACGCCAGGGAAGGCCAGCACGTTGTTGATCTGGTTGGGGTAGTCGCTGCGGCCGGTGGAGATTACCTTGGCCCCGCCCGCCTTGGCGTCATCGGGGAAAATTTCCGGGGTGGGGTTGGCGCAGGCAAAGACGATAGCGTCTTTATTCATAGTTTTTACCATCTCGGTCGTGACGGTGCCAGGAGCGGACACGCCAATGAACACATCAGCCCCCACCAGGGCATCGGCCAGGGAACCGGTCCGTCTCTCCAGGTTGGTGACCTGTGCCATCTCCTCTTTGATCCAGTTCAAGCCCTCACGCCCGGCGTAGATAGTCCCCTTGCGGTCACACATGGTAATATGCCGGAAGCCGGCAGACAGCAGCAGCTTGACAATAGAGACGGCGGCAGCCCCGGCGCCGGAGGTAACCACCCTGACTGCATCTCTTTTCTTCCCCACCACCTTCAGCGCGTTGGTCAGCCCGGCGAGGGTGATGATGGCGGTGCCGTGCTGGTCGTCATGGAAGATGGGGATATCGCATTTCTCCTTCAGCTTCCGCTCGATCTCAAAGCACCGGGGGGCGGCGATATCCTCCAGATTAATGCCTCCGAAGGAACCGGAGATGTTATAAACCGTCTGAACGAACTCATCCACGTCCTTGGTTTTCACGCATAGGGGAAACGCATCCACCCCGCCGAAGGATTTGAACAGAACGCATTTGCCCTCCATTACAGGCATACCGGCTTCGGGGCCAATGTCACCCAGGCCCAGAACGGCGGAACCGTCGGTGATGACGGCCACTAGGTTGTGCCGTCGAGTGAGCTCATAGCTCCTGTCGATGTCCTCCTGAATGGCCAGACAGGGCTGGGCCACGCCGGGAGTGTAGGCGAGAGACAGGGAATCCTTGTCATTGGCGAGCACGGTGGCCACTACCTCGATTTTGCCCTTCCATTCGCCGTGCAGACGCAGACTTTCTTTTGCATAATCCATATATATTTCTCCCTTTCTTCTGAACTGAGTATAGTTTTCGCTGATCTTATTATACTAAACTCTGGAAAAAGTGCAATGGGCACTTGGATTTTATGCGTTTTCTCGGCTTTTTCCTCACAAATCCCCGCTTTTTTGGCCCGATTTTATCACTTTCACCGTTGACGGAGACGGATATTTCTGGTAAAATGTCGTTTAACTGGCATTTCAGTGTGAATAAATTGTAAACAGGAGGAAATTATGGAACAACATCATCACAGAGGAGAATGGGGCAGCAACCTGGGCTTCCTCATGGCTGCCGTGGGCTCCGCAGTGGGCCTGGGCAACATCTGGGGCTTTCCCTATAAAATGGGAGACAATGGCGGGTTCGCCTTTTTGGTTATCTATCTGATCCTGGCTGCCACAGTGGGCTTCAGCATTATGCTCTGCGAGCTGGCCATCGGCCGGCGGGCAGGCCGCAGCGTTCTGGTGAGCTATCAGCAGGCCGCCGGTCCCATGGGCACCTTCCTGGGCTTTTTGGCCATGCTCTCCCCCTTCCTGATTCTCAGCTTCTACACCGTGCTGGGCGCCTACTGCATCGAGTATATGTCCCTGAACATGGCCGACCTGGCCTTTAGCGTAGCGGCTGCGGCCGGCATGTCCGGCGGCGACTCCTTTGCCGCCGTGCGCTCCAACCAGTTTGGCGCTGTGGCGTTCACCTTCATCTTTATCTTCATCTGCTTCCTTATCATCCGGGGCGGCATCAAGGACGGCATCGAGAAGTTTAACAAAATCGGTATGCCCGCCCTGTTCATTATGCTGGTTATCGTGATTGTCCGGGCCGTCACTCTGCCCGGAGCCGGCGAGGGCCTGTCCTTTATGTTCGCCCCCGACCTGACCCCGCTCACCAGCCTGAAGGGCTTCCTCGGCGTGCTCTCCGCCGCCGGCGGGCAGATGTTCTTCTCCCTGTCCCTGGCCATGGGCATCACCGTCACCTACGGCTCCTACCTGAGCAAGAAGGAGAGCCTGGTGAAAAACTCCCTGATTATCATTATCTCTGACACCATTGTGGCAGTCATGGCCGGTATGGCCGTTCTGCCCGCCGCCTTTGCCCTTGGCGGCCCCGACTCCGCCAAGGCGGGCCCCGCCCTGCTGTTCATCACCCTTCAGGACGTGTTCAACGCCATGGGTCCCACCGGTCCCCTGTTTGGTGTGCTGTTCTATCTGCTGGTCATCCTGGCAGCCATCACCTCTGCTATCGCTCTGCTGGAGGTTCTGGTCACCTTCCTGTCTGATCGCATCGCTTTGAAGGGCCATACCCCCAAGCGGGCCAAGCTGGTTACCATTGTCTGCCTGGTCGTCTTTGCCGAGGCCGCACTGGTGGCCGCCGACGGCCTGGGCGCCAACGGCCTGTGGATTCCCTTCAACGAGACCGGCCGCCCCCTGGGCGCCTCCTGGCTGGACTTTATGGACTTTATCTCTGAGGGCGTGGCTATGCCTTTAGGCGCTCTGCTCATGTCCGTTGTGATTGGCTGGTTCGTCCGTCCCAAGCTGATCCGGGACGAGGTGGAGCTGGAGGGCCACAAAATGAGCAAGGGCCTGTATTCCTTCTTCGTTGCCTGCATCTGTGTGATCGCCCCCTTGGGCATGGCCTTCATCCTCTATGGCCAGCTCCAGAGCTTCTTCACCATCCCCCCCACCTGACACAGAACGAGACAGGGCGCACAGCAAAGCTGTGCGCCCTGTTTTTGTCTTCAAAAATACCGTCTGACTTCCCGCATATACTGCACATACGCCTGACCAAACTGCTGGATACACCAGGTCTCCTCCCCCAGAATCAGCCAGTGGCCCGATATCTGGAAGGCGGCCACTGCTCCAAACAGCACCGGAGAGCGGGTAAGGAGAATGCAGCCTATAAAGTACACAAAATAGGCCACATACATAGGGTTGCGGGAAAACCGGTACAGCCCGGCACGGTTCATGCCGTCCTCTCCTGGAGAAGCGAAGCAGAACATGGCGGCTGTCAGCAGGACAATCCCCCCGACATAGACTGCCGCACCCAGGTAAAACAGACCGTCCAGCGTCCATTTTACGGACAGGAAGGGGGAAACCAGAAAAATTGCCGCTGTGGACAGCTGATAGACGGCATAGACCGCTTGGTTCTCTTGAAACTGGGGCGGATAGTGGGCGGCACGGACAGCCGCGCCGCCGTCCAGCAGGGCCAGCAGCCCAAACCGGATCAGAAGAAAAGGAATCAGCAGGACGAGCCCCATCACGCTTTCTTCCGTTTCTTCCGGTAGCTCTCCGCCTGAGCCAGCAGCTCGGAGGCGCTGGCCCGCAGGGAGTCGGTGACAGCGGCCCCGCCGATGAGACGGGCCAGCTCATCCACCCGCCCCTCCTGCTCCAGCCGGGCTACGTTGGTAAAGGTGCGGCCCTTCTTCTCCCCCTTCTCCACCGAGAAGTGGGTGTCCGCCATAGCGGCGATCTGGGGCAGATGGGTGACGCACAGCACCTGCTTGCGCCGGGCCACGTCGGCCATCTTCTCGGCCACCTTCTGGGCCGCCCGGCCGGACACGCCGGTATCCACCTCGTCGAAGACCAGGCTACCGATGCCGTCGTCCTCGGCCAGCACGTTTTTCAGGGCCAGCATGATCCGGGCCAGCTCGCCGCCGGATGCCACCTTCTGGATGGGCTTCAGCGCTTCTCCCAGGTTGGCGGACATGAGGAACTGCACCTGGTCCATTCCTGTCTCGTCCATCCCGTCCTGGCCGGGACTGGGGGCAAATTCGGCCACAAACTGCACCTTGGGCATGTCCAGCTGGCGCAGCTCCTCCTGCACCCGCTTCTGGAGGTTGTCCGCCGCCTTTTTCCGGGCCTTGGACAGGGCCTCTCCCCGCTTCCGGGTCTCTTTCCGGACCTTGTCCAGCTCCTTTTCCAGCTTCTGGATGGTGTCGTCGGCGTCCTGGATTTGCTCCAGCTCCGCCTTGCATTTCTCCAAATAGTCCAGCATGTCGGTCACGGTGGGGCCGTATTTCTTTTTCAGGCGGTAGATCACGTCCAGCCGACTCTCCAGCTGGTCCAGCTCCTCCGGCGAGAAGTCAAATTGATCGGCAAAATCCCGAAGGGTCTCCGCTGCGTCGTCGGCGGCGTAACGCAGGCTGGTGAGCTTCTCCCCCAGCTCTTCCAGCTGAGGACTCAGCCGGGTGACCGAACGGATGGTCCCCTCCGCTTCGCTGATGAGGTCGCAGGCCCCCTGACTGTCATCTCCGCCGGACAAGGCAAACATGGCCTCCTGAATGGCTTCCATCAGCTTACCGGAGCTGCGCAGAAGCTGCTTTCTGGCGTCCAGCTCCTCGTCCTCGCCGGGACGCAGCTCGGCACGCTCCAGCTCCTTGATCTGGTATTCCAGGGTGTCCACCCGGCGGGAGCGCTCCGCTTCATCCATTTCCAGCGCGGCGATTCGCTTCCGAAGCTCGGACATGGAGCGGTAGTCTGACTGATAGCCCTCCAATAGCGGCCCCGTTTTTCCAAAGCTGTCCAGGTATCCCAGATGACAGTCCGGGTCCAGCAGCTGCTGCCCGTCGTGCTGGCCATGGATGTTGAGCAGCTGCCGCCCCAGCTCCCGAAGCTGGGCCACCGTCAGCGGCCGTCCGTTCACCCGGCAGACATTGCGGCCATCTCCCTGAATTTCGCGCTGAAGCATCAGTTCCTCTTCAGTCTGAAATCCATTGTCCTCCAGCCACTGTAAAGGTAAATCGCCTGTAAAAACCGCATTCACCAGCGCAGACTTGGCCCCGGTCCGAATCAGCTCCCGGCTGGTCCGCTCTCCCAGGACAGCGCTGATGGCGTCGATTACAATGGACTTGCCCGCGCCCGTCTCACCGGTAAGCACGTTAAAGCCGCCGTCAAAGCTGATATCCGCCGATTCAATAATGGCAATATTTTCAATATGAAGCAGGGAAAGCATATATTTTCCCTCCTGTTCTGTCTAATTTAGAAGTTTATGAACCTCGCTGTTGAACTGCTGCGCCAAAAAATTGTCACGCATAATCAAAATACCGGTATCATCTCCGGCCAAACTGCCTACCATGCCGTCGATGTCCATGGCGTCTAAAGCAGAACATGCGGCGGAAGCCAGGCCGGGCATCGTACGAACCACCACAATGTTCTGCGCTACATCTATGGAAAGAACCCCCTCCTTAAAAATATTGCGAAGCCGGGCATCTGTGGTAGAAGACATCTTGCGCTCCGAAATGGCATACCGATATTCACCGGAACTGGTAAGCTCCTTAACCAGGCGCAGCTCTTTGATATCCCGGGAAATGGTCGCCTGGGTTGTTGTAAACCCCCGGGAGCGCAATTCCTCCAAAAGCTGTTCCTGCGTGTCAATATCCTTAGTCTGTACAATATTTAAAATCTCACTTTGCCGCACATTCTTCATTGACTCAGCCCTCCCAGTTTCTGGTTAATGATCTGATAAAAGCTGCGGTCAGCCAGCCGGACCAGTTGGGTAGCTCGCTGAGAACAACCAATTTCCACCCGGTCACCCCCTGTCAACCGGACCGCTTTTCCACCGTCTACTGACAAGTATAAATACTTTCTATTCCCTCTGGGGAGCTGGACTGTAACCACCCGTTCAGGGGCCAGCACCATAGCACGGACCGCCAGCTGGTGGGCACAGACCGGAGTGACAATAATGCTTTTTGAGGTAGGCTCCACAATAGGTCCCCCTGCTGACATGGAGTAGGCCGTGGAGCCGGTTGGCGTGGCAATAATTACGCCATCCCCTGTAATGGAAGTTACCTTTACACGATCTGCCAGCACCTCCATTTCGGCCACCCTGGCCATAGAGCCCTTGGAAATGACCGCATCATTAAGGGCAATATCCTGGCTGATAAGCCTGTCCCCCCGGAGCACCTTTACATCCAGCATCATACGCTCCTCGATGGTGTACATTCCGTGGGCCAGAGGGGCCAACAGAGGTAGTTCACTCCGTTCCAGCTCTGCCATAAAGCCCACGCTGCCCAAATTGATACCCAGAATCGGCACCTTGTGGAGCGTAGCATCCCGAGCAGCGTGGAGAATGGTGCCGTCCCCGCCAAAGCAGATGAGCAGGTCTGCGGTAGGCAGCTCCTTCTCCAGCAGTGGGAGGGGCAGTTGTCGGGGCAGGTCCAGTCTGTCCCCCTTTTTCGGTTGGAAAGGCAGGCACATCACCGTCTGAGCGCCGGCGTGCTCCAATATCCGCCTGGCTTCCAGCGCCACCCGCAGTCCCTTGTCACGGTAAGGGTTGGAGCTAAGCACAATTTTCATGGCCCCTCCTCCTTCCAGGCGCTGTGGGACTGTGCTACAAGAGCGCTCAGATCCCCCTCATAGGCGGGACCCTCCCCAACTTGAAGATATCCCAAGTACTCAATGTTCCCCTCCGGGCCCTTAATCGGTGAAAAGGTAATATCCTTTACAGAAAATCCGGCGCCCACAGCGTGGACGAGAAAATGCTCCAGCACCTCCAGATGGACGGCCGGGTCCCGGACCACTCCCTTTTTGCCCACCTTGTCCTTCCCGGCTTCAAACTGTGGCTTGACTAGGCAGACCGATTCCCCCCCTTCACCCATCAGCGGACGCAGGGCGGGCAAAATCAGACTCAAAGAAATAAAAGAGACATCCACAGAGAAAAAGTCCAAGGGTTCCGGGATATGTTCCGCTGTGAGATATCGGGCGTTAGTACGCTCCATACATATCACCTGGGGATGGGTGCGCAGCTTCCAATCCAGCTGATTATAGCCCACATCCACAGCATACACCAGTTTCGCTCCATTTTGAAGCATGCAGTCGGTAAAACCGCCGGTAGAAGCGCCAATATCGGCGCAAATTTTATCTTGCAGATCAATGGGCCACAGGGACATAGCCTTCTCCAGCTTCAAGCCACCCCGGCTCACATAGCGCAGAGGGTGCTTGGTTCGCACCTCAACGGTATCATCTTCCCCCAGACCGGCTCCAGCCTTCAGCTGCTTCTGTCCATTGACATAGACCTCCCCAGCCATAATAAGGGCCTGGGCCTTCTGTCGGCTCTCCGCCAGGCCCAGCTCGGTCATTGCAACGTCAAGTCTCCGTTTGGCCACGGCCCAACACCTCCAGTGCTTTTTCACAGATCCCCTCTCCATTCAGAGCCAGATCCCGCTTCAGCAGGACTGACGACCCATGGGGGACAAAACCGTCGCCACAATTGACCAGGGCCATCCTGGCCGGCAGGCCAGCCACCTCCAGCCGGGCAGCCAGCCGCTGGCCTACACTGCCCCGAGCTGCCTGCTCCTCTGCCACCAGAAGGGCCCCCGTCTTACGGACAGACAGCTCTATCACTTCTGGTACAAGAGGTGTAAGCTGATTTAACTTTACAACCTCCGCCTGGATGCCCTGCCGTTCCAAAAGGTTAGCAGCCTCCAGAACATCGTTAATCTCCGTACCATAGGCCACCAGTGTAATGTCATTTCCCTGGCGCAGGATTGCTGCCGGCTCCTCTCCACTGGTACCCATGTACCGTCCTTCACTCCCGCGGGGGTAGCGCACTGCCACCGGACCCTCCATGCGGAAGAGTGCACGCTCCAGCATCACCTCCAGCTCGGCAAAGCTGGCAGGGGCCAAAACTGTCATATTGGGTATGGAATCCAGGTAAGCCACATCGAAAACGCCGTGGTGGGTCTCGCCGTCGTCCCCTACCAAACCGGCCCGGTCCACCCCCAGCACTACGTGCAGGTTGTCAATGGCCGTGTCGTGGAGGAGCATATCATAGGCTCGCTGCAAAAAGGTGGAATACACCGCAAAGACAGGAATTGCCCCCTGCTTGGCCATGCCGGCAGCCATTGCGGCAGCGCAGCCCTCGGCGATACCCACATCAAAAAAGCGGTCGGGAAACCGCTGGGCAAATTTCTCCAGGCCGGTCCCTCCGGTCATGGCGGCGGTAATGGCACATACCCGCCTGTCCTGCCCTGCCAGCCTTGCGAGGGTCCGGCCGAAGACGGCAGAAAAATTTTCACCCGGCTCCCGTTTCAGCTTGCCGGTAAGCGGATCAAAGGGAGCCACACCATGAAATGTGTCCTGGTTCTCTTCCGCAGGGGCAAAGCCTTTTCCCTTTACAGTCTTGACATGGAGCAGCACTGGCTCATCAATGTCCTTGGCATACCGCAAAATTTTGGTCAGAAAGGGCAAATTGTGCCCATCCACCGGACCCAGATAGCGAAATCCCATATTTTCAAACATGCTGCATGGCAACAGAGACTGTTTCAGCGCCTGTTTGACCTGATGGGTCACCTTATACACCGCGCGGCCCAGGGAGGTAGCGTTCATAATACGGCGGTAGTGCTTTTTAAAGGTAAGATACTGGGGCTTTAGGCGCTGTCTGGCCAGGTGGTCGGCTACTCCGCCCACATTGGGGGTGATGGACATACCATTGTCGTTGAGGATCACCAAAATCTGCTGGCCGCACTTCCCCGCATTAGACAGCCCCTCATAGGCCAGACCACCGGTGAGGGCGCCATCACCGATGAGGGTAATCACCTTGTAGTCCTCTTCCAGTATAGTTCGGGCCCGGGCCATCCCCAAGGCCACAGCCACAGAATTGGAGGCATGGCCCGCAATAAATGCGTCGTGAACACTCTCAGCCGGTTTGGGGAAACCGGCCACTCCTCCGTACTGACGCAGGGTGGACAAGGACCGTCCGGTTAGAATTTTGTGGGTGTAGCACTGGTGCCCCACATCGAAGACCAGCCGGTCTACCGAGGTGTCAAACACTCGATGGAGGGCCACTGTCAGCTCCACCGCCCCCAGGTTGGAGGCCAGATGGCCGCCGGTTTTGGATACATCCTCCACCAGCTCCCGGCGCAGCCGGGCACACAGCTCCTCCCCCTGCTGATCGGTCAGCTCAGAGAGGATGGGGTTGTATTGTGTTTTTGCTGTGGGTACAGTCAAGACGCGATTCCTCCCCCAGTTGGGTTATTTTGTCCGCTGGGCCAGGGATTGGGCCAGCCAAATGTGGAACGCAGGTTCTGCAAAGCCGTTAATGGCTTCAATGGCCTGTGAAGTCAGTTCCCCCACCAGGCCGGCACAGCCCTCCAGGCCTAAGGCAGTGACAAAAGTGCTCTTCTCGTTGACCTGGTCGGACCCCACCGGCTTGCCAAGCTCCTCAAAAGAACTGATGACGTCCAGCATGTCATCCCGAATCTGGAACGCCCTGCCCAGTGCCTGGGCGTAGTCCCGCACATGAGTTCGCTGTTCATCACTGCCTCCGGCGGCGATGCAGCCCAACTCAACAGCTGCGGCGATGAGCGCTCCGGTCTTCAAGCTTTGGAGCAGCTCCAACTCCCTTCGATTCAGGGCACGGCCTTCACCGGCCATATCCAGCGCCTGCCCTCCCACCATTCCGGCAGAGCCGGCGGCATGGGACAGACACTCCACCGCCGCCACAATCCGGTCAGCGGGCAGCCTGGCCTGGGTCAGCTGCCCGAAGGCGGCAGTAAGGAGCGCATCCCCTGCCAGAATGGCGGTGGCTTCCCCGTAGACAATGTGGTTGGTGGGCCGGCCCCGGCGCAAATCGTCGTTGTCCATAGCGGGCAGATCATCATGGATCAAGGAATAGGTGTGAATCATCTCCACCGCGCAGGCAAAAGGCAGGGCCGACTCCATCTCTCCACCGCACAGGCGGCAGGTCTCCAAGGTGAGGATGGGACGGATGCGTTTACCCCCCGCCAGCAGGGAGTACTCCATCGCTTCCTGTAAATCGGCGTAACGTGGCTCCGCAGCAAAGGCTTTTTTCAGATAATCCTCAATCAGGGCCCGGTCCCGGGTCATTCTATCTGTAAAGTTATTTTCCATGTCAGTCCTTGCCCTGAAAGGGCTCCTCTATCATTTCTCCGTCTTTTCCGGCTGTGAGCAGCGTTACCTTCTGCTCTGCCGCATCCAGCTGTCTGGTACACTCCCGCAGCAGCCTGGCTCCCTCCTCAAAGAGGGTCATAGCCTTCTCCAGAGGGGCGTCCCCACGCTCCAGAAGGGACACAATCTCTTCCAGGCGGGCCATGGAGCTTTCAAAATCCAATTTCTTTTTTGCGGCCATTTGTGTTCTCCCTTTCTTACAGTACCCGGCAATCTATACTGCCGTCCGATAAGGTCAATTCCAGCTTGTCACCAGACGCCACATCCTCTGTGGAAACCACGGCCTTTCCGTCTCCACGCCGGGCGATGGCATAGCCCCGGCCCAGTACCTTCAAGGGGCTCAGGGCATCCAAAGAAGCAGCCAGGGCGTTAAGCCGCTCCCGGCACTGTGTAACGGTTCGGGCCGCGCTGCCGGGAAAGGCAGCCGACAGCCGGCTCAGCCGCTCCCGCTGCCCCGCCGAGGAGCTGCGCAGGCCATGGGCCAGGCGGCTGCTTTGAAAATCCAGCAGCAGGCGCTTCTCCCGAAAATAGGAGCCGGGCTCTGTCATAGGCCGGCTGGCGGCCAGACGGTCCAGCGTCTGGCGATACCGGCTCAGCCGGACAGATATGGTGCGCTCCAGCCGCTCTCCGTTCCCCAGAAGGGAGACATAAACCTCATTCTGGTCAGGCACTGCCAGCTCTGCGGCGTTAGAGGGAGTAGCCGCCCGCAGGTCGGCCACAAAATCGGCAATTGTTACATCAGGCTCATGGCCCACAGCGGAGATAACCGGGATCCCTGAAGCGTAGATGGCCTGGGCTACCACCTCCTCGTTAAAGGCCCACAGGTCCTCCATAGAGCCGCCCCCCCGGCCGGTGATAATCAAGTCGGCTGCGCCGTTCCAGTTTGCCCACTGAATGGCAGCGGCAATTTCCTGGGGGGCCTCCATCCCCTGGACACGAACCGGAATGACCTTAATTTCCGCTAACGGCCAGCGGGCCCCTAAAATGCGGATCATATCCCGCACTGCTGCCCCAACCGGTGAGGTAATAAGGGCAATTTTCCTGGGAAATACTGGAATTTCTTTCTTGCGAGCCGGGTCGAAGAGTCCCTCCCGCGCCAGCTTCTCCTTCAACTGCTCGAAGGCCAGAGCCAGATCCCCCACTCCCTCGGGGGTGAGCCGGGCGCAGTACATCTGGTACTGACCGTCCCGGGGAAAAACGGTTACCCGGCCGGCAGCGATCACCTGCATCCCATTTTCCGGCCGGAACCGCAGGGACTGGGCGTCGCTGCGGAACATAACGCACCGCAGGGCCCCCTCCCCGTCCTTCAAGGTAAAATAGTGGTGCCCAGAGGGGTACATCTTGTAGTTGGACAGCTCCCCCCGCACCAGCAGCCGGGAGAGCAGATGGTCCCGGTCCATCATGCTTTTCAGATACTGTCCCACCTGGCTGGGGCTCAGAATGGCATCCTCTCTCATGACCGCTCCCCCGCTTTCAGCGCCCGCCAGGTGAGAACCGCCGTCCCCATGGCGTTGTCGGTGGAATACCGGGGCTCGGCAAAAATGGCCCCACAGAGCTTGGTCAGTCCCGATCGCAGTTGGGAATTGGAGGCCACGCCCCCGGAGCACAGCACCGGCAGGCCGGGGTAACGCCGCTGGGCCTCCTGGGTGGCGCGCCACACCACGTTGGAAACCGCGTCGATGGCAAAGCGGGCGATGTTCGCCGGTTTTTCCCCCTCCTCCGCCAGGGCCTTCACCTGGTTCTCCATCCCGGACAGAGAAAATGTAAGGTCTTTTAGCTTTACCCTTGGCTCATAGCAGGCGTCTGCCTGGGCATACAGCCCATCCAGGGCCTTCCCCGCCGGGAATTGCAGACCAAGCAGTACACCGGTGCGGTCGATAAGCTGTCCGGCGGACAGATCACTGGTGCCGCCGATGATTTCGGCGGTGACAGAGGTCCCCTCCGGCCTTACCAACAGCAGCTCGGTGGTCCCTCCCGACAGGTGCCAGGCCAGAAAGGGGGCACTGAGGAGGTCCAGCCGCCCGGCGGACCAGGCGGCGGCGGCCAGGTGTCCCTGCTGGTGGGAGTGGGTATAGAACGGGACGCCCAGGGCGGCGGCGATCCCCCGGCCCTGGCTCTCCCCCGCCAAAAAGCAGGGCATATAGGAGCCCTCTACCGCCCTGGGCCGGGTGGAGACCCCTACAGCTTGGATGTCCGGCTCCTCCCTCATCAGCTCCTCCAACAGCCCCGGCAGCTGCTTCACATGCTGAAACAGAGCGTCGCTCTGCCGCAGGCCCAGCTCGCCGGGACGTACCTCCAACAGGCGACCGAGATTCACCCCCGTCTCCCCGTCAAAGAGGGCCACGGAGGTGGTGTAGTTGCTGGTGTCCAGCCCCAGAACAGACATCACGTCTCCTCCTCCGGGACCTTCTTCTCCGGCTTGGGCGGGGTATCCTCAAACTCCGTGCGGACAAAGGTGCCCAAAATGCCGTTGACGAAGGATACCACGTCCGCCGGCTCGTACCGCTTGGCGATCTCCACCGCCTCATTGATGGCGGCGGCGTTGGGGATATCGGGCATGTAGAGCACTTCATACATGGCGGTGCGCATCACAGCCGCCGCCATACGGGGGATGCGCGCAAAGGACCAGCCCACCGAGTAGCGGCCGATACAGTCGTCCAGCTCCGGCCCGTGGGCGAACACCCCCTGGACCAGCTCCCGTATGTAACGCTCCTGTTTCTCGTTGGGGAACTGCTCGTACAGGGGCAGCTCCTCCGCCAGCTCCCGGAACCGCTCGTGGGTCAGTTCGGCGTCCAGCACCTCCTGGGCGCTGCGGGTATCGAAGCCCAGGGTGAAAATGATATGAATGGCAATCTCTCTCGCACTGCTTCTTGTCATCAGTACAGCCTCCTAATACAGGTCCATAAACTTTCCTAGAGTATTATATACATGAATATACAAAAAGAAAAGCCCCATTTTAAAAAACTTCGCTTAAAATCCTTTGGGCCTGCAAATGCGGGTTCTGAGGGAGAACAGCAGGGACGCTTTACACGTCCCTGTTTTCTGATATAAAAATCAGGGACGCCAAAAAGGCATCCCTGATCTGTTTAGCCGTAGAACTTGTGTCCACCGATAGTGGCGATGTGCCGCTTGTTCCGGGCGGCCCAGCTGTTTACGCCGGAGTCGAAGAACAGAGCCCCCTTAGTCTCCTCCACCACGCCGCCGTCCATTACCAGCTTGGCGGCAATAGTGCTCTTTTCCGAGGGCTCCGTGGCAGCCAGCACCCCGGACTTGTAGGTGCTGAACTGGTTTTTCTGGGCCAGCACACCCTCCACTGTGTCAGGGAAAACGGGGTCAGCCACCCGGTTGAGTACCACATTCCCCACAGCCATTCTGCCCTCCATAGGCTGATTGCCGCTCTCACGGTGGATCACCCTGGAAAGCCAAAACAGGTCGTCCTGGTTGTAAAAGGCATCACCGCTGAGGATAGCGCCGGAACCGCTGGTAACAGCAGTCAGGCCGGTAGCGGAGTCATAACTCACAGCGGCATCAAAGGCCTTGGCGATTGTCCGCAGGGGGACGATTACCTGGTTTGCCGGGGAAAGCTGTACCAGTTCAGGCGTATAGAGATACCGGCCGTTGGCCACCACATAGAGCTGGCCCACCTCGGCGGTCAGCGTCAGCTGATCGGTGACAACCATCGCGGTGGAGCCGTCCCAGGTAATCTGGGCATTGGGGGCCAGCTGACGGGCCATCACAGACAGGGACACATAGGTAATCCCCTTCTGCATCTCCTTATTCAGCTCCAGGGGAGCCGGCTGGCCATTGATGAGCAGGCTGGGGTCCCCCGCCGGCACAACAACAGGGGGCTCTCCCTCACCGGGGGTTTGCTCCTGAGAGGAGTTCTCGCCCTCTGCGGGGTTTTCCCCAGAGGTCTCGTCCTCCGCCTGTTCGGAATTATCGTCGGGTAATTGCGCTTCAGTCTCAAGCGCCGCGTCGGTAGAAACGGTGCTCTCCTCCTCTGGCACGAGGGCGGCTGACGGGTCAGGATTGGCGGCAGCGCCCATCAGGAGGAGCATGGCAAAGACGCTGAGCATAACGGAAATTAGCTTTCGCTTCATTGTCTGCACTCCTTTTGGATTGAAGTTATGTCAAAATTATGACAACCACGGCCCTAATTATGACAACCAAAAGCAACCCCTGTTACTTTTGTAACCACATTGTAACCAATTCCGAAATGCAAAGCAAGGGCAAAATTGACTAGAAATGACCGATTGATATTGTATAAGTTGTTATAAATTCATAAGAATAACAATATTTTCTTCATTTTCATTCCACTTGTCCCAAAAAATTACAGAAACTCTGTATCCAAAATGAACCCGCTGTCCAGAACAGAAGATGCTCAATTTTTAAATCCAATACCCCAGTCAGGACCACCCATATAACGGGTGTTGTGGATCACCTGATAGGACCAGCCCTTAATCCCACTGGCGGTTGGAGTACCGTCCGTTTTCATCTGTATCGTTGAAATGCAGCTCCTTGTTGGCGAAGACAGGACTGCTGGAGCATAACCGCCAGTTGTTCACGGGTGATGGGGATCATTGGATCAAAATGTACCGTTTCCATAGCCGCCCACAGTGCCCTGACTGGCAACCCAGCGGACAGTCTCGGTGTACCACCGCATCTAATCACATCATACTTTAAAGTGACGTACGAGCTCCTTAAATCTGCTTTGTGACACCTGTGATATGTAATTGCAGACAGTTTTAAGGTTTGATTTTAATGCAATTCTGCCAAGAATGGATAAAACCTACGTATAACTATCGTTAAACGCAGGTTTTATCTACAATGGTGCCGGTGGGGGGACTCGAACCCCCACGCCATCGCTGGCGGCGGATTTTGAATCCGCTACGTCTACCAATTCCATCACACCGGCAAATATAATATGCATTATACACGATATTGCTCTACTTGGCAAGTACAAATTTATATATGATCTGCAACGAAAATGTCAAGGGTTAAATACAGAAAAATCTAAAATTGTTATTTGTGCATTATTTATACAGTTCCATCCCCTCAACCCCCGCCTTCTGAGTAAGCTCCATCAGCACCCGCCCGACATACCTTCCATCAAGGATGCCATTCACCCATCGCTAGATCTCCAGCATACCGTCCTCCGTTATCTCAGTGACATCTGTCCCCTTTGGGACCTTCCGCCGAATCATGCAGTTTCTGTTCTCGTTGTCCCCTCGTTCAAATGCGCTGTATGGATGGCAATAGTATGTGTGGGTCCGCTCCCCATCCCCAGTCACAGCCTGTTTCATCTCGCGGTATCAAACAAAGCAAGGTCGGCACTGTGCTACTGCTTGAATTGCTCCCGCTTGGCCGGGGCAGCCTTGTCCAATTTCTGGCGGACGGGCTTGTACTTCTGATACTGCGCCCACATCTCCAATCGTTCATTCAGAACAGCCAACCGGCGCTCCGCCTTTACAATTTTGCCGCGCAAATCATAATAGCCGCTGTTCATGTCGGAAACCTTTTCGTAAAGTTCCGGCATGGACGAAATACCGTTTGCCTGCAAGAAATTGAAAAGAGCAACATTTTCTTTGAGGGCCTTGACCTTGGCATATTGGGAAGTCAGGGCGGTGTCCTGTCTCTCTTGGAAATGCCCTTTTGCTCCATCTGGCTTGCGTTTAGCCCCATGTGGATGGTGGGGATTTTATCAAAGCTTGGTGTACCACCTAATCTGCTTGCCGCGAATGTCCTGCTCTAAACAGGCCGTAAAGCGGAAAGATACCGTCTTGTCGTTCTTTTTGTTCTCTTTGATACTTGCCATTGATAACACCTTTCTTTCTGGTGTATCAAGGGTTTTCGGTACTGCTCTTTTAAGGCTGTGCGCTTTTTGCCTTTTTGTGTCCCTCTAACTATTGATTCTGAAAATAAGAAAAGCCTTGTATCCCTTGGGACACAAGACTTTCGGGGGTGGTACGAGTGTTCATAGCGACAGTCCCGCAAACCCGCATGAAATCAAGGTTTTTCGGCAACAGGCAGACACATTTCACTAATTGAACATATCCCTGATAGGGGCGTTAGTGTGACAATTAGCGCTTTCCCAATGCCAACTCGTAACTGCCTATTTTCTCAATACGTTATTATCAATAGCTTTAAGAAAGGGGTGATGGCAACTCGCTATTCCAAAGGATTCTATTTATGTTAGGCGTCAAGTTTCATCGTGATTAGCTGTTTGCTTTTGTATGCTTAATTGTGAAAATGTATATGTTTCAATTAAGTACAAAATGTTAGAAAACGCAAGAACATTAAATTCGTTTCCTAAATTATCTCTCAATAAAAAAAGTAGCCAAGGTAAATAATCACTATGCAATGGAGTTGGGAAAATAAATCCGTTTTTGAGGAAAATATTTTTCAACTCAGTGTCAAGTTTCATGGTATTGTCTTTATCATCACGTATAAAAGATGTTACAATAGCCAAAGCGCTAAAAAGTGCCAACGTTTCATTTGCCAAATATACTATTCGCTTATGTTCGTTATTATCTATCTCTGCATTACTTTCAAAAGGCTTTGCATTGAGAATTGCCCCAGCAATACATGCCGCTACCTTATGCCTATCAATTCGCGGAGGTTTTTTTGATATATCATCAGTACTTGATGTATCAAAAAGCATATGCATTTCCTTGCATCTTTTTCGAAGCCTATCATATTCAAACGATATATACTGTTTTTTCTTTTCGTTAAAAACAACTTCCCCATCGCATGTATTTATAATATCCTGAGCCGCATTACTGATTTGTATCCACAACTGGTCAAATTTCTTTTCAGTCATACACTTACCCTGCCTATCTATAACCCAAATGTTAGGAGCAAATACTTGATTCAAAAAAGGTCCAATCTCAAAATCTTGGGGAGAAAAAGTAACGGCCTCAATATCAATTTCATCATTTGTATCTCTTTGTGCGATATCAGTATCATATGAACCATCAAGCAATGATGATAAATATTTTCTTTCTAATATCAAGCCTTTTCTTCGGTAACCTCGAAGCTTTAAATAAAAATAGTAAAAAACAGAAAAAGTAATAGCTATAAGCGGTATATAAGCAAAAGAAGAAATCCCCATTATTTGTCCCTCACTTTGAATAAAAACCATCAGCTAAAGAATAATTTTTCCTTACAGCATGAATTACCGTGAGCCTACAAGCTAAAAAAACAGGAACTGATGTAACAATCAAGCCAGCGTAGTTGACAATATCTGTCATATCCGTTTTGGGAGCAAATAAAAGGCCATGTGTCGGAGACTGAGCATAAAGATGCATTGATTCATTTGTGCCTTCGAGCGTAAAAGAGAAAAGACCCAAATACTCACTGAGGGATAAAAATACGCCCCCCAGCCCAACTATTAGTAGTGTTACAAAAGAAATCTTAATCAAAAAAGATTTTTCCCTATCTGGTTCATTATACACAGACATTGATTCCAACAGTATTGAGGCGGCAAACAAGAACATGGCAGACATCAACGCTTTAATGTCCATGGTTGTTACAGTCAAAGCCAAAAAAGTAAAGAGATTGATAGCGGCAGTAAACATTTGTTGCCACATATTGGAATCCCCTCCATAATATCACTTCATCCCCCAAAAGAAAGTCGAAAATGTGATAATTTTTTCATATAATTATAACATATTATAACTGCATTGGGAATACCTTTTTCAACATTTTTTGACAAATATTTTGTGAGAACCGGTAAAGTTCAATTTTGTGCTGGAAGGAAAGTCCTGTTACTGGATGTAGATCCCCGGGACGATTTGACCAAGATGCTATGCCAGCGCAAGCCCTACGACACGTCCCAGATCCCTACTAACGTTATAAACGACGTTGTAGCCGGACGATGCCCCGCGATTGCCTGGAGATTATGAACCACCTTGAGGGCTTTGACTTTGTTCCGGGAAACCGCAGTCTGTCCGCCGTTAATGTGGGGCTGGCGAAGGTGATAAACCGGGAAACGGTGCCATAGCTGTATGTGGACAGCGTAAAGCGGGACCATGACTATGTTCTGCTGGATTGCCACCATGCTGGTCAACAATGCCCAGTCAACATCAGGCTGTACGTTTACCCCCGTTTAAGCAGGTCATCTGGCAGAAGAGGACATAGCGGAACTGATGGCTGGGGTACAGAATTTCATCCTAAAAGTACAGTTCAACTATATTGGAAACAAGCTTGCCGCAAGGTAGCGTCTCGCATAACCCATCCCCTTTGTTATAATCCGTACAAAGGAGATGAGTATAAATGCCAAAACAATATCCAAAAGAATTTAAGAAACAAGTTACCGCTATCTGTGCCACAGGTGTTCCACTTGCAACAATCAGTGAAAAGTATCGCATATCCCTCAATACCCTCTACCGATGGCGCAAAGAGTATCAGCAGGCAGACGATTCGGGCACTATAAAAGATTACTCCACACTCAGCCGTCAGCACGAACGTCAAAGCCACGTCCTACAAATCATTCGGCTTTCCAATATCATTGATGATGTGCCCCGCCGCAAGCGCCTTGAAATTTTGGCAAGGCTGCATAAAGAATTTGAGCAATACAGCGTTCATGAGTTGTGTGAAGCGTTAAACATTTCCCGAGGAACATTTTACAACCACATTTTTCGCAGAGCTGATCGAACAGAATATTTGCAGAGACAGCAGGAACTCATGTTACAAGTACAGCGAATTTTTGATGACAGCCAACAGCGTTTCGGGGCTGAAAAGATACGAATCATACTGGCTGAAAACGGAATCTGCGTAGGGAAGAAGCACATTAGGCAGATCATGCAGGAGCTTGGACTGACTAGCATCCGCGAAAACGCTAAAAGCAGCTATCGTAGTCGACAAGAATATTTGAAACGCAATTTGGTCAATCAGGAATTCAGTGTGACGCGTCCCAATGAGACATGGGCCAGTGACATCACATATTTCAAGATCAAGGGCTATGCGGTATATCTATGTGTCATTATCGATTTATTTTCCCGCATGGTGGTTGGACACCGAGTTTCCCGTAAATGTAGTACTCATTTGGTGACAGCAACATTCAAAGATGCGTTCCGAGCACGGGGTAACCCCACAGATTTGACTTTTCATAGCGACCGTGGAGGGCAGTATACCTCTGACACCTTTTTTAAGCTGCTTCAGCAGGGCGGCGTCAAGCAATCCTTCTCCCGCTCTGGCCGCCCCTGTGACAATGCAGTGGCCGAGACATTCTTTGCTTCATTTAAGCGGGAAGAAGCGTACCGAAGGGATTATTCCTCTGAGGCGGATTTTCGAAAAAGCGTAGACGAATATGTGTGTTTCTATAATGAGCAACGGCCCCATCAGACACTGGCTTACAAGTCCCCGGTACGATTTGAGGAACTTTATGGACAGAAAAAGACACAGGCTTATGAGAAAACCTGTGTCTAAAAGACGAGCCTGGATAAATATTTTTTTGTGGCTTTTTCTCTTTTTCAGAAATGCATCGCAGATTGTCTTTTCCAAAAGTCAAGTCATTGCAACGGTTTGAGAGCAAAGCGGAGCCACTTTTCGATAAAAAAGTTCGAAAAGCAGCTCCGCTTCACATGGTCCGAGTGGCGGGATTTGAACCCACGGCCTCTTGGACCCGAACCAAGCGCGATACCAAGCTTCGCCACACCCGGAAATTTGATGATTACCTGCTTTTTTGTCAACAAAACTAAAAAGCGATTAGAATCATCTTAATTTCTTTAAAATGATATCAGAAATAAATGTATTTGTCAACCCTTTAAACAAGCCGTTTTGCCCGTAGTTTCAGCATGTTCAGTCCATCTTTTGTCTTTTAAATAAAAGACCCTGGCATAACTCGGCACAGCTTTGCCTTTATATAGGTAATAAATATAAGAAACACTGTGGCCAGGGTTTGGAGTTAAAAGTTGTGAAATTTGGAGCGTTAAAATTGCCCTGACCCTTTGTTTGACCTTTTACAGACTGAAAACTCTTTTGATAAACTGTTCCATACGGTCAGCACTGGCCCGCTTCATCTGTTCCATCACATGCCCATAGGAGCCATGTTGCTGTGGCAAATAAAAACAGCTCCACGTTGCAAGACTGCGATACCTCAACCAAGTCAATCAAAATTGTTGATGTCTCACATAAATTTTATTTGTTTGTGCGGCAAATATCTTGGTGATAAACTACAATTGGAGATAAATAAGTACGTTTCTTTTTGATTAAATTCTCAGGCCTTAAGCAAACAATAAAGAACGGCCGATAGAGAAAGCGGCGGAATTTACACAGCTTTTTTCTTTACCATATACGGTTGATTGCTCTTGGAGCGGCTTGAGTAGAAAGGATAGGTGCTATGGAAATACGGAATCTGCTCACCTTTATCGAAGTGGCGAATTTACAGAATTTTACGCAGGCCAGTAAGGTATTGGGCTATTCTCAGTCCAATATCAGTGCACAAATTCGTCAGCTGGAGGAGGAACTGGGCGTTGTGCTGTTCGAGCGGATGGCTCGCGGCGTCCACCTGACCCAATATGGTCAGGAACTGCTGCCCATTGCCCGGGATGTGGTGGCGTTATCCAACCAGATGGGCCGCTTTGCCCAGACGGAGTCAGAGATTGAAGGAGTCTTGAGGGTAGGAGTTGTGGAATCCATTTTTCATACCTGTTTTGAGTCTTTGATCATCAGCTATGCGAGACGTTTCCCAAAGATAAAATTGGACCTGACGGTGGATGGGACTATGCGGCTCCAAGAACTGATACAGAAAAATCAACTGGACGTGGCCTGTATCATCAATGATCTGCTTCCCCAATCCCAGTGGAACCGATTTTACGATCAGAAGGTTAAAATTCTCCTTGTGGCGCGGCGGGAACATCCGTTGGTAAAAAAAGGGAGTATAGAGCTGTCGGAGCTTAGCCAGGAGAAGTGCATTATGATGGAAAACTCATCTCCCTATGTGGCGCATTTTTATCACCTTCTGGCTATGGAGGGCGTATGTATTGATCCCTTTTTGACCCTTCAAAGCGCTCATATGGCACGGCAACTGATTCGGCAGGAGAATTATGTGTCCTTTCTTCCGGAGTACACAGTCCAGGATCTGATCCAGCAAAATGTGCTCTGTGAGCTGAAGACCCCCGGCTATGAGCAGTGGCAGAGTATCCAGCTGATTTCTCACCTCAACAAAGTGGAGACCCGCCCCCTGCTGGGCTATGTGGAGGAAGCTAAGATAGCACTGAATCGGCTCCTGTGAGAGCACATCATCATTTTTTTAGATTGCTCTTATTAATTCTATTCGTTTGTGCTTTCCATTTCAGAGAGTATATAATTCAGGCACAGCAATAGATGGTACACTGTTTAGAAGCGAAGGAGGAATCAACTGTATGGAACAGACAAACCCCAAATATGCGGCCTATATCCAGATACTTCGGGAAGAACTCGTCCCCGCGATGGGCTGCACCGAGCCCATTGCCATCGCCTACGGCGCAGCCAAAGGGCGAGAGGTGCTGGGGAAGCTGCCTGATCAGATCACCGTGGAAGCCAGCGGCAACATCATCAAAAATGTCAAAAGTGTGGTGGTCCCTAACACCGGCGGGCTTCGCGGTATTGAGGCGGCGGCCGCTGCCGGTGCGGTGGCCGGTCAGGCCGGCCTGCTGTTAGAGGTCATCTCTCAGGTCACTCCGGAGGAGCAGGGGGAGATACGCGCCTATATGCGGGAACACCCTGTTCAAGTGGAATTCCTGGATAGCGGTCTGGTTTTTGATATTCAAATTACGCTTCGCGGCGGAGAAGATGTGGCCAGGGTCCGCATCGCCAACTATCACACCAACGTCATTCACATTGAGCGGAACGGAGAAGTGCTGCTGGATTTGCCCGTGGAGACGGATGACGAGAGCGGATTGACCGACCGCTCCCTGCTTACCATGATAGATATCTACGACTTTGCTCGAACGGTTGACCTTGATGATGTGCGGGAAATTATCGGCCGTCAGATTGAATATAACATGGAAATCTCTCAGGAGGGACTGACCCACAGCTATGGGGCCAATATTGGCCAGGTGATTCGGGCCAATTCTCACCCGAATGACAGTTTTGCCAGGGCCAAGTCTGCGGCGGCGGCCGGATCGGATGCCCGAATGGGGGGATGCGAGCTGCCCGTTATCATCAATTCAGGCAGCGGCAACCAGGGGATGACCGCCTCTGTCCCTGTCATCGTCTACGGCCGGGACATCGGCGCGAGCGAGGACAGGCTGTACCGGGCGCTGGTCCTGTCCAACCTGATTACGATCCATCAAAAGACCCGCATCGGACGGCTATCCGCCTACTGCGGCGCGGTGAGTGCCGGCGCGGCGGCTGGAGCGGGCATCGCATATCTGGACGGCGGAGGGTATGACGAGGTTATACATACCGTGGTCAACGCTCTTGCCATCGTATCCGGGATGATCTGTGATGGCGCCAAAGCCTCATGCGCGGGGAAAATTGCCGCAGCCATTGACGCCGGAATTCTGGGTTATCTCATGTATCGGAACGGCCAGCAGTTCTACGGCGGGGACGGCATCCTCTCCACAACGGTGGAGACCACCCTGGTCAATGTGGGGCGCCTGGGTAAGGTGGGAATGCGCTCAACTGACAAAGAGATTTTGAAGATTATGCTGGGTCAGTGAAAGGAGTAACAGGTATGCCGTACCGAGATCTCAGTTGTAATGAGCTGAAAAAAGAGTATCAAAAAGTGAAAGCCGAGTTTGAGGGCTGGCGGACGAAGGGGCTGTCCCTGAACATGGCCCGGGGCAAGCCTGGCAAAGAGCAGTTGGATATGGTCTCCGACATTTTGACCGTACTGGCAAAGCCTGAAGACTGTGTAGACGGCACGCTGGATGCACGCAACTACGGAGAGATCAGAGGCGTCCCCAGTTCGCGGGTGCTCTTTGCGGATATTTTGGGCTGCCGTCCGGAGCAGGTCTTTGTGGGGGGCAACGCCAGCCTTCAGCTGATGTATGACACGATTGCCAAAGCTTACACCCACGGCTTACCCCACTCCTCCAGGCCCTGGTGTAAAGAGGAGAAGATAAAGTGGCTGTGCCCTGCCCCCGGCTATGATCGCCATTTTAGGATCACCGAGAGCTTTGGCTTTGAGCTGATCACTGTCCCCATGAAAGAGACCGGCCCGGATATGGATTTTGTCGAAAAGCTGGTTGCCGAACCGGCAGTCAAAGGCATGTGGACCGTGCCAAAATACTCTAATCCTGAGGGTATTATTTATTCCAAGGAGACTATCCACAGGCTGGCGGCGCTGAAACCCGCCGCTCCCGATTTCATGCTCATGTGGGACAACGCTTACTGTATCCACGAATTCGAGGGGGAATATGTTCCCTTCCCTGATATTCTGTCACTGTGTGAAGCGGAGGGGAACGGAGACATGGTGTTTGAATTCGCCTCTACCTCTAAGATCACCTTGCCCGGTGCAGGTGTGGCTTGCTTTGCCTGCAGTGAGACCAACATGGCCCATATGATCTCTGTTATGGACGCCCAGGTCATCAGTTTCGACAAGGTGAACCAGCTGCGCCATGTTAAGTATCTCAAAAACAAGGCCCATGCCCTGGAGCTCATGAAAAAGCATGCCGCCATTCTGGCCCCCAAATTCCAGACGGTGCTCCAAATCCTTTCCAGGGAGCTGGGCAATTTGGAAATTGTCTCCTGGAGTCATCCCAAGGGCGGCTACTTCATATCCCTGAACACTGCGCCCGGTTTAGCCAAACGCACCCTGACCTTGTGCCGGCAGGCCGGCGTTACCATGACGGATGCGGGAGCCACCTTCCCGTATGGCCAAGACCCCCAGGACAGTAATATCAGGATCGCCCCCTCTCTGCCTCCGATTGGAGAGCTGGAGCAGGCTATGACCGTTTTTTGCTGCTGCCTAAAACTGGCGGCACTGGAGACTCTAAGGAATTGAATATGCGTTTCACTCCAAGGAGGGGCAGCGGTATCGCTGCCCCTCCTTGCCATTGGGAGAAAAAGTCAATCAAAAATATTGATGACTTGCATAAATTCTATTTGTTTGTGCCGGGAACACTTTGGTGATAAACTACAAATATAGAACGATTAAAGTCTGCTATAAAGGAGACATTGATATGAAAAATCTTTGTATTGCTATTTTAGGCGCCACCGGTGCTGTCGGGACCGAGATGCTCAATGCGCTGAATGAGCGGGGCATCCCCTGTGACAGCCTGCGTCTCTTGGCCGCCCCCGTAGAAGCGGGAAAAAAAATCCTTTTCCGGGACCGTGAGCTGACAGTGGAGGGGGCATCGGAAAACTCCTTCCAGGGAGTGGATATCCTGCTGGTTGCTGCGGCCAACGAAATCAGCGAGCGTTTTTCCCCCCTCGCGGTTCAGCAGGGCGCCATTGTCATCGACAACAGCTCGGCCTACCGCCTGGACCCCAAGGTGCCCCTGGTGGTCCCCGAGGTGAACCCACAGGACATCGAGACCCACAGCGGGATTATCGCCAACCCCAACTGCTCCACCATCATCGCCATGGTGGCCGTCAATCCGCTGTACCGCAGGCATCGGGTCAGGCGGATGACCGTCTCCACCTATCAGGCGGTCTCCGGCGCAGGTATCCGGGGTCTCCAGGAGCTGGAGCGGCAGGTGGCCGCCTACCTCAGGGGTGAAGCGCTGGAGCATGAGACTTTTCAGCACCAGATCGCCTTCAATGTGATCCCCCACATCGAATCCTTCCTGGAAAACGGGTATACCAAGGAGGAGATGAAGATGCACAATGAGGGGCGCAAAATCCTCCATGACGATCAGCTCACCGTCACCTGCACCTGTGCCAGAGTTCCTGTATTCCGCAGCCACTCCGAAGCCATCCAGCTGATGTTTGACGAGGAGGTGGACGTGGAGGAGGCCCGGGAGCTGCTTCGGACCGCCCCGGGGGTCAAGCTTATGGACGACCCGGCGCACAACGTCTACCCCATGCCTGTGGACACCTCCAACCAGGACCTGGTGTATGTGGGCCGTATCCGCCGGGACCTGGCAGACAGGCACATGCTGAATCTGTGGTGCTGCGGCGATCAGATTCGCAAGGGCGCTGCGGTAAACGCCATTCAGATCACACAGCTGGTCATCCAAAAGTATTTTGCCTGATTTTTCCCGGGCAGAAAGCGGAGAATGGAAGCAATGAAAAGGATTGTATTAAAATTTGGAGGGACCTCGGTGGCGGATGAGAGCTCCAGGCAGGCCGCCACCGCCATCATCCGGGAGACCAGGGAGGAGTGCGAAAAGCTCATCGTCGTGGTCTCCGCCATGGGCCGCAAGGGCGCCCCTTACGCCACCGATACCCTGCTCCAGGTATACGGGGAGGGGCAGGAGCTGCCCAAAAACCGGGAACAGGATATGATCTACGCCTGCGGAGAGATCATTTCCGGCTCCATACTGTCCCACGAGCTGAACACACAGGGGATCAGGAGCGTATTCCTCACCGGCGGACAGGCCGGGATAGAGACGGACGACCACTACTCCGAGGCCAATATCCTCACAGTACATACTGACAACCTGGAGCGGTGGCTGGCAAAGGGCTATGTGGTCATTGTGGCCGGCGGCCAGGGCATGACGGCTGGAGGCGATATCACGGCCATCGGCCGGGGGGGCAGCGACACCACCGCCTGCGTGATTGGCTACTACACCGGCGCGGACCAGGTGCGCATCTACACCGATGTGGACGGCATATACACCGGCGACCCCCGGATCATCAAAAGAGCCCGGAAGATTCCCTACCTCAGCTACGGCCAGTGTCATCGGCTGGCCTCCTACGGCGCCAAGGTCATCCACCCCCGGGCGGTGGCCTACTCGGAACGGGGCCGCCGGAACGTGCTCAGCGTCCGGTCCACATTTGTCAGAGGACCTGGCACCCGCATCGGCGACTATGAGAGCAAATGGAGCGGGATCACCGCCTCCAGAAATCTGCTGACTTTGACCACTCCGCCGGAGAGACGGGAGGAGCTCCTCCAGACACTAAAAAAATATGGCGCGGAGCCCCGCTATGCGCTCTCCGACGAAAACGGCTTCCACTGCGGTGTGGATAGAAGCTTAATGGGCATGGAGGGTATCCCGGAGGGGCAGCTCAGGGATGTGATCTTTGCGGTGGGTCCGTCGGCCACACCGGAGAATATATCCGGAAAGCTCTGCGACGGCTGGGACGGAGAGGTGCTGCGGCTGTCGGAGGACAGCGTGGCCGTTACTGTGGCCCAAGCGCTCTACGAGCGGCAGATCAATCTGCTTCATGACGGTATATGCCTAATTTGAATCGAGTAGGAGGAATATCTTATGGTGAACCCTCAAATTAACCAAACAGAGCCCTTTTTGATCAACCTGATCCCGGAACGGACCGATTTCCCCGTCCCCTCCCAGACCGCCGCAGAGAATTGCCGGTACATGAAGCTGAAGCTGGGCGCCATGCCCTTCCTGATCCCCTCTCTGACACAGGACAGCACGGTCCTCCGCGTGAACTGCCGTTTACTGTACGGAAAAAGCTGGCAGGAGAGGATGATCTCCTCTCCCGATACCCTCTCCCGCCTGCTGCTGGAGGAGTTCCGCCTGGCCGTAGCCCCCGAGGGCGGAGCGTCAGACGCCTTTCAGATCTCCGGGGCCGTATCGGAGGAAAACATGCACGCCGGACTGGGACGGCTGGAGAGACTGATGAGCGATATCATTCAATAACAGAACAACTTTGACAAATGCTCGACAAGGAGGTATGATAAAATTGGGGAGAAAGTTGTCTGCCCCACAAACAGCCCCCGGGTGCCCGCCAAAATTTACCGCAGCAGAAATGAGAAAGGAAGGTTTATTATGAGTGAAGCCGGAAAAAAACGTATCCAGGCGTATATGGACAGCCTGAAGCTGGACCAGCCAGTGAGTGTGGAGGAGTTCCACCAGGCTGTGAAGAGTGCCTACAAGGATCGGAGCACACAGATCTATTTCATCTGGAAGAAACTGAAGGAACTCTATCCCGAGGTCGACGCCAACCGGGTAATCCGTGAGGGCTCATGGGACTTCGGTCTGTGGCAGGGACAGAAGATTGCCGATAAGCTGGGCGCGGAAAATATCGGCCCTGTGGAGGCCGTCCTGGGCCAGACCTCCAAGGGCGGCGTGCTTACCTTCGAGCAGGAGCTGCTGGAGCTGGAGGATGACCGGGCGGTCAAGATGTTCCACTGCTGTCCCCACGCTGAGGCGCTGGCCGAACTGGGCGAGAGCCCGGAGACCATCAAGATGTTCTGCCGGGACATGCTGGGCCACTGCGACTATGCCATCTGCGCCCCCTTCCCCAATGTAGACATCGACTTCCCCACCACGGTGGCCGACGGGGAGGGCCATGGCTGCGCCATGACCATCACCAGAAAAAAATAACCGGTAAAACAATAGGACGAGAGACATTTGAAAGGAGATACTTATGAACGAAAACACGACCAAAACCCAGCCAAAACCGACTCTGTTCCAAGCTGTCCTTCCCCTGCTGGGGCTGCTGGTCTGCCTGGGCGGCGGCTACGCCATACTGAAGCTGCCCACTCAGGTCTGCCTGCTGGGCGCTGCCGTCATCGCCGGCTTTGTGGCCCTGTGGATCGGGATCGGCTGGGATGACATGCTGGAGGGCATGGTCGAAAAGGTCACTGCCTCCTTCGGCTCCATCCTGGTCATGATTTGCGTGGGCGCTATGATCGCCAGCTGGATCTTCTCCGGTACCATCCCCATGCTGATCTACTACGGCATCAAGCTGATCGACCCCAGGTTCCTGTTCGTTACCGGATTCCTGGTCTGCGCCATCATTTCCACCTTCACCGGTACTTCCTTCGGCTCCGCCGGCACTGCCGGCGTGGCGGTCATGGGCGTGGCTATCGGCACCGGCGCTCCCCTGCCCATCGCGGCGGGCGCCGTCATCTCCGGTGCGGTGTTCGGTGACAAACTCTCCCCCTTCTCCGACACCACTATGCTGGCCCCCGTGGCCGCTGGCTGCGACCTGTATGACCACATCAAGCACATGATCTATACCACCGGGTCCGCTACCATCCTGTCGCTTGTGGTCTACTTTATTGCGGGCTTTACTCTGCCCAAAGAGAGCATGGCCAGCCCCGAGCTGGTCCAGCAGATGCTGAGCACCCTGGACACCATGTTCCACTTCAATCCCATTCTGCTCCTGCCTCCGGTCATCGTACTGGCAGGCGCCTTCTTCCGCAAGCCCACCGTGCCCTGCATGCTGCTGGCTTCGGTGCTGGGCATCCTGCTGGGGATGATCTTCCAGGGGTTCTCCTTTGCCACCGGTATGACCGCCTTCTACAGCGGCTTCAATGTGTCCATGACCAATTTCCAGGGCGACGTGATCCCTCAGATCAACACGCTGCTGAACCGGGGCGGCCTGATGGGCATGATGAGCACCATCCTGCTGATCTTCTGCGCTTTTGCCTTTGGCGGCATCTATTCCAAGAGCGGCTGTGTCTCTGTCATCCTGGAGAAGCTGATGAATGGAATTCGCAGTGTGGGCAGCCTGATCACCTCCACTGTAGCGGCTACCATTTTCATGAGCCTGGTCACCGGCAGCTCCTACCTGGCCATCCTGGTCCCCGGCGAGATGTTCTCCCCCGCTTTCGACCAGTTCGGCCTTCACCGGAAGAATCTGTCCCGGACCCTGGAGGACGCCGGCACCTGTGTAGTGCCCCTGGTCCCCTGGGCCGTAGCCGGCACTTACATGGCCAACACCTTGGGCGTGTCCACCATCCAGTATCTGCCCTGGTCGGTGCTGTGCTACTCCAGCTTCGTCTTCGCCATTATCTTTGGGTTTACAGGGCTGACAATCAAAAAAGCTGACGGCACACCGCTGCGGAGCAAATAATATATCGTACAGACCTGTTTTTAGAGCCGGGACGTTTTTGATATCGACGTCCTGGCTCTTTAATAATATCAGTATCATTGTCATTATTCTCACACCGGCTTGGACGCCGGGAGATTGGGACATTCTCAAATTTAATCTTTTGTTCATTGCTTTTTTAGGGAAAAGCGTATATCCTATTAAGTAAGATTTCCCTTTCTACGCAAATTTTTGAAAAGAGGAGAATTTTATTTTGAAAGAAAAAAAGAATCGAAAGCCCATGGGACGGGGCGGAAGCCTGCTGGTCAGCCTGCTGATTACGGCGGCGGTGGGCTTTGTGTACTTCTATGTATCACTGCCCGCCATCAACCCCCAATCCGGAGACTTTTACAGCTTTCTGGCTCTGCTGTGCGTTGTGTACACCGTCAGTATCTTTGCCCTGTCCGTCAAGCCGGCAGACGACTCTGTGGTACGCACCCCCAAGGAGAAACTGAAGGAGTGGTTTCAGTTTGTCAAAAAGAGCTGTCTGCCTGTGTTAATCCTCTTCGCCGCCATCATTGTGGTGTCCGTTGTGGGGCAAATCATCTCCATGCCTATTTTCCGGGCCTCTGCATACCGAGAGCTGCTCACCGTCCAGACCGGCGACTTTGCCGCCGACGTGGCGCAGATCTCCTTCAACGAGATTCCCACCCTGGACCGGGACTCCGCCAACTATCTGGGTGACCGGCAGATGGGCACCCTCAGCGACATGGTCAGTCAGTTCGAGTACTCCAACGACTCCACCCAAATCAACTACCAGGGCCGGCCCGTCCGGGTGGCTCCCATCGCATACGCCGACTTGATTAAGTGGTTTACCAACCGGGGAAACGGCCTGCCCGCCTATGTGGTAGTGGACATGGTGACGCAGGAGGCCAAGGTAGTGCGGCTGACCGAGGGAATCAAGTATTCATTCTCTGAGCCTCTGAACCGGAATATCATGCGCCACCTGCGGTTCCAGTACCCCACTATGATGTTCGCCACGCCCGAATTTGAAATCGACGAAAGCGGCCATCCCTGGTGGATTGCTCCCCGGGTGGTCAAGCGCATCGGCCTGTTCGGCGGGATGGATATCCAGGGCGCCGTGTTGGTGGACGCCGTCACCGGCGAGAGCACCTACCATGAGGAGGTCCCCAACTGGGTAGACACCCTCTATGTCCCCGACCTCATCATGCAGCAATATGACTACTACGGCACCCTGGTCCACGGCTTCATCAACTCTGTTCTGGGCCAGCGGGATGTAACCCAGACCACCAGCGGCTATAACTATATCGCCATGAATGACGATGTGTACGCCTACACCGGCGTCACCTCCGCCAATGCCGACCAGTCTAACCTGGGTTTTCTGCTGTGCAACATGCGCACCAAGGAGACCCACTTCTACACCGCCCCCGGCGCCACCGAATACGCCGCTATGGCCTCTGCCCAGGGCGTGGTCCAGGATCTGGGCTACACCGCCACCTTCCCCCTGCTGCTGAACATCGCCGGGGAGCCCACCTATTTCATCCCCCTGAAGGACGCCACCAACCTGGTGAAGACCTATGCCATGGTCAATGTGGCTCAGTACCAGATTGTGGCCACGGGGACCACCGTATCCGCCTGTGAGCAGAGCTATATCCAGATGCTCCGGGACAAGGGCGTCACCCAGACGGAACAGCTGCCCCAGACCGAAGCCACGGGCAAGGTCGCTGAGATCAGGACCGCCGTCATCGAGGGCAACTCCTTCTACTTCATCCGCCTGGAGGGCGAACAGGTCTTCTACTCCCTCTCCGCCGCCCAGAACCGGGAGGTGGTCACCTTGAACATCGGGGACACCGTCACCATCGAGCACGCTGTTCCCGGCGAGAACTCCTCGTCCTCCATTCTGGACGGTTACACCCTGACCATTCAAAGCCGTTCAAGCAGCCCCCTCAGCAGCTACTACCCACTATTCCCTGAACCCATTAACCCTGCTGATGGTGATTATCAAACCTCTCCCGCCCAGCGGGAAAATACTGTCAATTAAAGAAACACAGGACCGTCCGTATTTTACGGGCGGTCCTATTTTTTTGCGATCAAAGCTTCCTTCTCACGCCTTGTCAGCCGCTTGATCTGGAACTCCCTGCGCAGGGCGGCGGATTTGTCGGGGACCTGTTCCTGATACACCAGCTCCAGAGGTCCTCTCCCCCGGGTGTATTTCGCCCCCTTCCCCGCCCGGTGGACGGCCAGACGGCGGGGAACGTCATCGGTGATGCCGGTGTACAGCGTACCGTCGCCGCAGCGGAGAATATAGACATACCAGGACACAGGAAATCCCCCTTTCCCACCTATCATAACATATTATGTCCAAATTGGAAACAATTCCTTTTTTATCCCCTCTCTGTGTCCAAACCTGTTGCCTTTTTCACTCGAAGATGATACAATACAGTGATATTATATGGGCGCCGTTACCGGCGCTCTGGAATAAAGGAGCAACGACACATGGACGAGAAAAAAGTAATGCTCTCCGGCATTCAGCCCAGCGGCGACCTGCACCTGGGCAACTACCTGGGCGCCATCAAGAACTGGGCAGCCCGGGCCGAGGAGTTTGACTGCTACTATTTCATGGCGGACATGCACACCATCACCGTCCGCCAGACCCCCGCCGACCTGCGCCGCCGCACGCTGGAGCAGCTGGCCCAGTACATCGCCTGCGGCCTGGACCCGGAGAAAAACACCCTGTTTATCCAGTCCCACGTCCCCCAGCACGCCGAACTGGGCTGGGTACTCAACTGCTACACCATGTTCGGTGAGCTCAGCCGTATGACCCAGTTCAAGGACAAGTCCGCCAAGCACAAGGACAACATCAACGGCGGCCTGTTCACCTACCCCGCCCTCATGGCGGCAGACATTCTCCTCTACCAGCCCGACTTCGTCCCCGTGGGCGAGGACCAGAAACAGCATGTGGAGCTGACCCGGAACATTGTCCAGCGGTTTAACGGTGTCTACGGCGATGTGTTCAAGATGCCCAAGCCCTACATCCCCAAGACGGGGGCCCGGGTGATGGGCCTGACCACCCCGGACAGCAAAATGAGCAAGTCCATCCCCGAGGGCTGCGTCTTCCTCATGGAGAAGCCGGAGGACATCGCCCGCAAGTTCAAGCGGGCCATTACCGACAGCGACACCGAGAATCCCGTCCGCTACGACCCCGCCAACAAGCCCGGCGTGGCCAATCTCATGAACATCTACGCCGCCGTCACCGGGAAAACCTTCGACGAGATCGAGACGGAGTTCGCCGGCCAGGGCTACGGCAAATTCAAGCCCGCTGTGGGCGATGCCGTGGTGGAGACCCTGCGCCCCATCCGGGAGGAGGCCACCCGCATCCTGGCCGACAAGGCCTACCTGGAGGGGGTCTATAAGGCCGGCGCGGAAAAGGCCTCCTATGTGGCCAACAAGACCCTGCGCAAGGTGTATAAAAAGGTGGGGTTTGTGGCCCGGTAAACGCCCCGTCATGCAGGGCAAGGGCAGAGCCCTGGCCCTGTGTTACGCTAACCCACAGATAAAAAGAGGTCCTCAACTATGACAATCCAACTTCCCGCCGTAGGGATGGCCCTGGCCGCCCTTCTCACCGCCGCCCTGGTAGCTGTGATCTCCACGCCAGTGGTCCGTTCCCTGGCTTTCCGGGTGGGGGCGGTGGACATTCCCAAGGATAACCGCCGGATGCACGACCACCCCATCCCCCGCATGGGTGGCCTGGCCATCTTCTTGGGTTTCATCCTCAGCGTGCTCATCTTCGTGCCCCTCACCCCTGAACTGCGGGGTATGCTGCTGGGCAGTGTCGTCATTGTGATTCTGGGCATTCTGGACGACATCTTTGCTCTGCCCGCCCTGCCCAAGTTCTTTGTGCAGATCGGAGCCGCCTTCATCGCCGTGCTGGAGGGCAACCGCATTGAGTTTCTGTCCAACCCCAACCTGTTCAGCAAAGACCTCTTCTGGGAGCTGGGCTGGCTGGCCATCCCCATCACAGTGCTGTGGATCGTGGGCATCACCAACGCCGTCAACCTGATTGACGGGCTGGACGGCCTGGCCTGCGGAGTATCCACCATCAGCTCCATGACCATGCTGGTCATCGCCCTCGTCGTGAAAGAGCCCGATGTGGCCATCCTCATGGCCGCCCTGTCCGGAGCCTGCATCGGCTTTCTGCCCTACAACCTGAACCCGGCCAAGATTTTCATGGGGGACACTGGCTCCACCTTCCTGGGCTTCATTCTGGCGGTGGTGTCCATCCAGGGGCTGTTTAAGTTCTACACCATCATCTCCTTTGCCGTCCCCTTCCTCATGCTGGGCCTGCCCATCTTTGACACCTGCTTTGCCATCCTGCGCCGGGTATCCCACGGCCAGTCCCCTATGGCCCCCGACCGGGGCCACATCCACCACCGGCTGATCGACATGGGCTTTACTCAGAAGCAGGCGGTGGCGGTGCTCTATATCATCAGCGCCATCCTGGGCCTGTCCGCGGTGGTGCTCACCACCATCGGCGTGGTGCGGGCCATGCTGTTCCTGCTGGCCCTGTGCGCCGCCGGCGCTGTGGCAAGCAAGCTCTTTTTGGATCGGGCCGGCGGCGGCGTACCCTCCCCCTCCTCCGGGGGCAGCCGGGTAGCCAAGCCCCGGCAGAGCCACCCCATGGAGAGCGGAAACTACTTCGGTGAGGAGGACCAGTCTGACAAATGAAAACCATCAAGGTAATGACCGTCTTCGGCACCCGGCCGGAAGCCATTAAAATGGCCCCCCTGGCCCTGGAGCTGGCGAGACGCCCGGAATTTGAGGCCACCTGCTGCGTCACCGCCCAGCACCGGGAGATGCTGGACTCTGTGCTGGATATCTTTCATCTAAAGCCCGACTACGATCTGAACATTATGGAGCCCCGGCAGACCCTGTCCACCATCACCGCCAAATGCCTGGGCGGCATGGACCAGGTGCTGGAGAAGGCCAGGCCCGACCTGGTGCTGGTCCACGGCGACACCTCCACCACCTTTGCCGGGGCCCTGGCCGCCTTCTACCACAAAATTCCTGTAGGACATGTGGAGGCCGGGCTGCGCACTTATGACAAGTGGTCCCCCTACCCCGAAGAAATGAACCGGAAGCTGGTAGGGTCCATTGCAGACCTGCACTTCTGCCCCACCCCCTCCAACCGGGACAATCTGGCCCGGGAAAATATCACAAAGGGGGTATTTTTGACAGGTAATACTGTTATCGACGCCCTCCAAACAACGGTTATAAAGGATTTTTCCTTTTCAGAGAAAACTCTCAATAATTTAGATTATGTCAACCAAAAGGTGATCCTCCTAACCTGCCACCGGCGGGAGAACTACGGCCAGCCCATGACCGATATCATGACCGCCCTGCGTCGGGTTGCCGACGCCTTTCCGGAGACAGAGCTGGTCTACCCTGTTCACCTGTCTCCCGTGGTCCAGGAAGCGGCTCACAAATATTTGGACAACCACCCCCGTATCCATCTTATCGCCCCCCTGGCAGTGGATGAGATGCACAACCTTATGGCCCGGTGCCACATGGTCATGACCGACTCCGGCGGTCTTCAGGAGGAGGCCCCCGCCCTGGGCAAGCCGGTGCTTGTCCTGCGCAGAGAGACGGAGCGTCCCGAGGCGGTGGAAGCCGGCACCGTCCGTCTGGCCGGCGTGGAGGAAGAGACCATCTTCCACATGGCGTCTCAGCTGCTGTCCGACCCGGTTGAATACAACAAAATGGCCCACGCGGCCAACCCCTACGGAGATGGCCAGGCCTGCCGCCGCATTGCTGACGCCATCGCCTGGCACTTTGGCCTGCGGGATACGCCGCCGGAGACATTTAGCGCTTAAATACCCTCTCTTTGAGAGAGTTTTGCCAACTGCACGGAGGTGAGGGACCCCTGGAACAAAAAAACCGACTTGTTATTGTCATCGCCATTGTAACCCTCATCGTGGGAGCCATTGTCGCCAGCTTCGGGCGGGTGATGTTTGTCGCCAATACTCCTGAGGTCATCCTCCCCTCCTCCAGTGCCGGATCGGGGGATATCCCCGGGCTGGGACAGCAGGACTACCAGCGGGTGGAGGTCACCACTCAGACAGTCACCGACGTGGTGGCGACCTTGGCCCGCCCCGCCAGCTACTACCGTGAGCTGACGGTAGAAACCTTCTGGACCGGGGGCTCGTCCATCACACAGGTTCAGGTGTGGACAGATGGCGGCTGGTCTCACAGCGTCCAGACTCTGCCCTCCAGGGCGGTACGCCACGACCTCACCGGCGAAAACACCGTCTACTACTGGTACAACGGCGCTCAGGAGTATGCAGCCGCCCCTGCGGACGAAAAGTCCTCCGACCTCGCCCAGCACATCCCCACCTATGAGACTGTTTTAGCGCTGGAATCCGACGAGATTACCGCCGCCGGTTATGAGCTGAGGGGGGACCTGCCCTGCATCCTGGTTGAGGTGCGGCGGAACGGCTCGGATATACTCCAGCGGTTTTGGATCAGCGTGAACAACGGCTTGCTCGTCTCCGCCGAGAGCGAGCAAAACGGCCAGCTCATTTACCGTATGACGGCCTACTCCCCTGTTCAGTCTCCATGCCCCACCTCAGCTTCCTTCGCCTTGCCGGACGGAGAGGTTCTGCATACGCTGGGGGAATAAATTCACCCCTCTCTGTCCTCCCCCAGCCCCATAAGGAGTGTCAGCCCCAGGGCAATCACCAGGTCCAGGTCGTCCCCTTCCGCCATCAGATACAGCATAATAAGCAGCAGCAGGATATCGCCGGTGTCTATTCTGTCCAGGCGCAGCGTTTTCAGCAAACCGGACAGACTGTCCTTCCCCCCTGACAGGAAGTTGGGAAAGTGGACAGGCAATCCGTTTCTTTGTCCTGAACTGCGTGGGCGCTCCAGGGGCCGCTCCGGCTCAATGCGGGCATAGGAGGTATCCTCCGGGATGTAGCGGTTATACACCCTCTCCCTCCTTTCCTCCAAGGGCGCCCAGAGCCGCCCGAATCAGCTTGGTCATCCTGGCGATTTGCAGCGCCCGGTCCAGCCGGGCCTGCTTCTCCTCCCGCAGAAAGGGGCGCAGGGCATTGAGCAGGGCGGCATTCCGGTCCTCTGTGTTCTGCATCTGCCGGATGACATCCATCCCTATTCGAATCATCCTGGGGTCCACCTGTCCCAGCAGGGCGGAGAGGTCAGGCATGGATTGAGATGTCTCCTCCGTCACAGGCATGTATGTATTCCCGTCCCCCGGCGGGTCTTCCGGCGCGGGGGACTCCTCCTGCCGGTCTCCGGACAAAGATCGGGCCAGGGCCATGATCTGGTTCATGGCCGCCTGGTTGCCCAAAATGGAATTTAACTTTTCCTCAAACTCCGCCACGGAAGACACCCCCTCTATCAGCCCCCCTCTCCGGGGAAGCTATTAGATGTCCTTATTTCAATCCCGCCTGCCTGGCCTGACTGTCAATCCGGTCCACCAGCTCGGCCCCTTCTCTGCTGTGCATCAACTGATCCATCATAGCCATCAGCTGACTGGGGTCCCCTGCTGCGGCCTCCTGAGCCGCTTGCTTGACCTGACCGCTCTGTCTTTGGAGCAGCTCCATCAGCTTCTGTGCGTCGCTGGACTTGGCCAGCCGGGCAATGGCATCACGATTTTTCTCCGATAATTCCATTTCTGTCCCTCCCATAAAAAGTGAATCGGTCCGGAAGCGGGTCCTGGTTCCGCTAACTATTTCAGTATATGCAAAGAAAGGTCCAGGTGACACTGCTTGAAGATTTTGGTCTTTTCCGACTCTCACCGCTCACTGTCCGGCATGTATGCCGCCATCGATCTCCACCGGCCCCAGCAGGTTATCCACCTGGGCGATATGATAAGCGACGCCGAGGAGGTGGCCGAGCACTACCCCAAACTCCCCTTCTGCATGGTACCCGGCAACTGTGACGGCTGGATGATCTCCGTTCCGCTCAAGAAGCAGATTACCCTGGAGGGTAAGTCCATTCTCCTGTCCCACGGACACCGCTGGGAGGTTAAGCGCGGCTACAGCCTGGCCATCGCCGACGCCCGGGCCGTGGGGGCGGACATCCTGCTCTTCGGCCACACCCACAATCCCCTGTGCGAACAGCTGGAGGACGGTCTCTGGATGATGAATCCCGGTGCCGCCCGGTCCAGCTATGGATTGATTGAAATTGAGGACGGGACAATCTCTTGCTCTCTCCACCGCACATAGGGCAAAACACTTTCTTGGTACGGCTATGTAAAGAAGGTGAATTTCTGTGAAAAAGCTGCTCTATATTCTCCTCCACCGCTCGGTATTTGTGGCGCTGGCCCTGCTGGTTCAAATCGCCACGCTGGCCGTTATGGTGCTCTCTTTCTCTGCCACAGAGGTTTTCTACTGGTGCTGTATCGCTCTGAGCGTAGCCGCCGCCATCGCCATTGTGGGCAGCCGGATGGAGCCCGGCTATAAAATTGCCTGGCTCCTGTTGGTTCTGCCCTTCCCCATCTTTGGCGGGGTCTTCTATCTGATGGTCGGGGGCGGTTATGTCCCTGAACGCACCCGGAAACGGATGAAGGGCATGCTGGAAAAGTCCTTTTTTACCCTGAAGGAGGATTTTAAGGCCGATGATCTCCTTCCTCTGGGAGGTGACGCCGCCGGCCAGGCCAGCTATCTGGAAAGCCGGGCCGCCTGCCCCGCCTACACCAACACCGAGACCGAATACTTTCCCCTGGGGGACGAGGCCTTCCCCCGAATGCTGGAGGAGCTGGAGAAGGCAAAAAAGTATATCTTTTTAGAGTATTTCATCATCCAGCCCGGGGTTTTCTGGGACAGCATCTTAGCCATTCTGGAACGGAAAGCTGCCCAGGGGGTAGAGGTCCGGGTACTTTACGATGACTTTGGCTGCATGTTCACCCTCCCCCGGGACTATAACGAGGTTCTCACCCGGAAGGGCATTCAGTGCCGGGTATTCAACCGGCTGATGCCGGTGATGTCTCTGCGGCTGAACAACCGGGACCACCGAAAGCTGCTCATGATCGACGGCAAGATCGGCTTTACAGGGGGCATCAATCTGGCCGATGAGTATATCAATGTCCGGGCGCGGTTTGGCCACTGGAAGGACAGCGCTATCCTTCTGGAGGGGGACGCCGTCTGGTCCATGACGGTGATGTTTCTAACCATGTGGGACTATATCGCCAACTGGAACGAGGATTTTGAGCAGTTCCGCCCCCCCGCCGCCCCGGTGCGGCCCTGGACAGGATACGTTCAGCCTTACACCGATACCCCCCTGGACCGTGAAGCAGTGGGCCAGGCGGTTTACCTGAATATGATTGCAAAGGCCAAAAACTATATATATATTACCACCCCTTACCTCATCATCGACGTGGCCACCAATACCGCCCTGTGCAACGCCGCCAAATCCGGGGTGGATGTGCGTATTATTACCCCCCACATCCCTGATAAGCGCTATGTCTTTGAGGTCACCCGGGCCCACTACCCTCCCCTTCTGGAGGCGGGCGTGAAAATCTATGAGTATACCCCTGGCTTTATCCACGCCAAAAACTTTGTGGTAGACGATCGTTTTGCCACTGTGGGTACCGTCAATCTGGACTACCGCAGCCTGTTTCTTCACTTTGAAGACGGCGTATGGCTGTGTGAAGCACCTTGCATTCGCGACATCCGCCGGGATTTTGAGGAGACTCTGAAGCGTTCTCAGCCCTATTCCCTGCGCCAGTTTAGGCACTTGAACATCCTTCTTCAGCTCTACCGCAGTATCCTTCGTGTTTTCGCGCCGCTGATGTAAGTAAAAGGGCCGCCCTCCGGGCGGCCCCTTTCGCTTTAGCGGCAGCAGCAGCTGTTGGCGCTGCTGGTCGTGGTAATCGTGTTGGGCGGGAAGAACTCGTCTACCGGGAACTGGACCTGACGGAACATATCACAGGGGTCCTCCTGGCAGTGGTCCTCGCCGCAGCTGCAATCCTTGGTGGGGATGCAGTAGTCATAGGCGGGGATGAGCAGCTGGGTATCCCGCTCCATACGGATGATGGAGAACTGGCCCAGGGTGATGAACAAACGGTGCTGGTCGCCGCCGGTAATCAGCTCGTCGCCGAAGCAGGACGCCACCGCCATGGGGATATCCACACAGCCGCAGTCACAGGGACGGCACTCACAGACATCCACCAGCTTCAGGTTCAGAATCAGCGGGTCCACCGCTTCCACAACTGCGGTAGGCAGATTGGACTGCGGCACACACTGAATCTGCTCCTCACCTCTGGCAGAACTGAAGCTCTTAGAGCCGCTCTCGCTGCCAAAGAGCACAGCCCGCTTGCTGAACACGGCCAGACCACAGACCTGGACGGGGCGGGCGGCGCCCACAAAGGCGTCGGCGGTGATACGGTAGAAATACCGCACATCCACGGTATAGAAGCCCCGGTTAAATGTTACCGGCTCCACATCAATGTACGCGTACAGCAGCTCGGCAGTCCCGGCCTTAATAGACTGGGCCCGGTCGATTACCTCCTGGGAGCAGCGGGTGGGGTAAACGCGCAGATCTTCCACACAGTCCTTATCCCGGCACGAATCGAAGATCTTTTTCGTGTGTATGCACACGGCCTCCCGGATACTGCGATCGTCGCAGACGGGGCCGGGCACGACCTTTTCTGGCATAGAATTCCCTCCTAGATTTGGATGGT
>CANSXE010000010.1 GCA_947650875.1 uncultured Bacillota bacterium
GGCGGATGGCCGCCTTGGACTGCCGCACCGCCACCTGGGCGTTGGCGGCGATGGCGTTAGCCAGCTCGACAGCCTTGTCCATCAGCTCCTCGGCGGGGTAGACGTGGCTCACCAGGCCGATGCGGGCGGCCTCCTCCGCCTTGATGACCTTGGCGGTGAGAATCAGCTCCATGGCGTTGGACACCCCAACGATCCGGGCCAGCCGCTGGGTGCCGCCGAAGCCGGGGGTGATGCCCAGGCCCACCTCGGGCTGGCCGAACTTGGCCTTTTCGCTGGCGATGCGGATGTCGCAGGCCATGGACAGCTCGCAGCCGCCCCCCAAAGCAAAGCCGTTGACGGCGGCGATGGTGGGCTTGGTCAGGTTCTCCAGCTTCAGGAACACCCCATTGCCGTAGGCCCCGAAGGCCTTGCCCTCCACGGCGGTGAAATTGGACATCTGGCCGATGTCCGCCCCGGCCACAAAGGACCGGCCCGCGCCGGTGACAATGGCCACCAGAATTTCAGGGTCGGTCTCCACCTGGTCCAGCACGGTGTTCAGGTCCTCCAGCACCTGCTTGTCCAGGGCGTTGAGGGCCTCGGGCCGGTTCATGGTAACAATGCCCACAGGGCCCTTCTTCTCAAGTGTTACAAACATAGGAAAATTCCTCCTTATTTTTGAAGTGGTGGTTTCATTATAGCGGATAGTCTTCAAAAGGGCAAGGGAAAACAGAGGAACATTTTCTTGACGGAACGGTGAAAACATGGTACATTGCATACAGGTGTTGTCCAACACAGGCGAGACGGTTCAGCTACACCACCCGAAAGGGGGTGAGCGTATGCCGGTTACGGTTACATTTCATATCTTTGGTCTTACCGTAACGATATGTATTAAACGCTGAAAACCGCCACCCCGGACCGGTGACGGTTTTCTTAGTATAATCGCTAACCACCTGGGCTGAACCGTCTTGCGGACAGCACCTTGTATGTTTAATATACCACCGCCCTAACCTTTTGTCAAGGCGGCTTTTTGTTCTTCCGGCTCTAAAACGATAGGAGGGGGTTCATATGAAACAGAAAAAATGGCTGCTCTCAATTTGTGCCCTGGCTGGGCTGCTTATCCTCTGTGTAGGAGTATATACCGTGCTTGATCCGGGCCGCGGCGATATCAGCGGTACCCTGGAAGGCACCCCGGCAAAATCCGAAACGTCCGGCCCGGCCGATTCCTCGCAGCCCGGAGCAGATCTGCCGGACGACGCCTTTGAAGCGGCGTCATCCTGGGTCAACTGGAGCGACGAAGAGGACTTCTATCTTGCCGCCCTGAACTCGGACAAGCTGGCCATCAGCAGTGTGCGGCATCTACCCGTCTTTTGCTTTGAGACGGCCGGAGAGCTGGAGGGGTTTAAGGAGCGGTTTGCGGGTGAGTTTGCCATGGAGCACGAGATCGACGAGTTCGGCCCGTCCTTTGCGGATGTGACAGAAGGGATGGACGAGGCGTATTTTGAGGACCGTACGGTATTTGTCGTGTATGTCCCCAGCGGAAGCGGCTCCTACCGGTTTGGCGTGGACAGTGTTTACCGGGACAGTAAAGCCCTCTGTATCCACATCAAAGAGACTGGGAATCCGGAAGTCTACACCTGTGACATGGCGGGCTGGTTTGTGGTTGTCTCCCTTGAAAAAGCCCTGGTGGAAGGTGTCACAGACATTGACGCGGATATGAATCATCTTCAATCCTATGCTGTAGCAAATATCGCGGATTATTTACGGATAAGTGCCCCCCTTCCCGAATAGAGTGTCGGGAGGGGGGATTGTCTTGTCTGAAAAAATGCTGTCCGCCGGGAAGGGGGCGCTGTTCCTCACGGCGCTGAGCGCAATTTCCCAGGTGCTGGGCTTCTTCTACCGGGTGGTGCTGTCCCGGCTGGTGGGGGCGGAGGTGATGGGGCTGTATCAGCTTATCATGCCGGTGTGTTCGGTGATTATGTCCCTCACCGCCGTGGGCCTGACGGCCGCGGTGTCCAACCTCACCTCCCAGCACCTGGCCCTGGGCAACCGCCGGGCGGCCGACCAGACCATCGCCGCCTGCCTGAAAGCCTTTTTTCTCCTGCTCCTTCCGGTAGGGGCGGTGGTGATCTTGGGCTCCGATGCCATCTCTGTGTATCTCCTGGGGGACGCCCGGACCCAGCTGGGGCTAATCCTTCTTATCCCCTGCGTGGCCCTGATGGGGGTGGAGAACTGCCACAAGCACTACTTCTATGGCTCCGGGGTGGTGCGCCCCCCGGCCATTGTGGAGCTGCTGGAGCAGTTTGTCCGCACCTTTGCGGTAATCGCTCTGCTGGTGGCCTTCCTGCCCCAGTACCCGGAGCGGGTGGTGGGCCTTATCGTAACCGGCATGGTCATCTGTGAGATTTTCTCCTCCTGCACCCTGGTGGTGCTCTACCGCCGCCGGCGGGGGCCACTCACCGGCCGGGGGGAGGAGGGCCGGGTGCGGCGGCGGCGCATCTTTGCCATCGCCCTGCCGGTGGGGCTCAACGCCCTGTTGGGCAACCTGCTGGGGGCGGCCAACTCCGCCCTGATTCCTCAGAAACTGGTGGAGGGCGGGTTGGACCGGTCCGCCGCCGTGTCGCAGTTTGGGGTGGTGTGCGGCATGACCATGCCCATGCTGTCCCTGCCCATCGTCTTCCTGGGGGCGCTGAATCTGGTGATGGTGCCCCGGCTGGCCCGGACCTGCGCCCTGAACCGTCCGGCCGAGGCCCGGCGGCTTATCGCCCAGGCCATCTCGGCGGTGTCGCTGCTCACCCTGCCCTGCATGGCCTTTATGGTGGTGGTGGGGCCCGACCTGGGCCGGGCTATGTTCCACCAGGACGGCGTCGGGGAGTATCTCATGCCCCTGGCCTGCGTCATGGCCATGAGCTGCGGCACCTCGGTGCTGGCCTCCGCCCTCAACGGAGTGGGCCGCCAGCGGACGGTGGCCCTCATCTCCCTGACGGGCGGGGCGGTGCAGCTGGCCTTTACCCTGGCGCTGGTCCCCCTGCCCGGGGTGGGCATGGCGGGCTACGTGGCGGGCGCGGCGGCCTCCACCGCGCTGGAGCTGGGGCTGTGCCTGTGGCAGGTGGTCCGGGCCACCGGGCTGGAGGTGCGGCCCTTCCAGTGGATGGCCGCCCCCGGCCTGGCCGCCGCCCTGGCGGGGCTGACGGGGAATCTGCTGTTTCAGGTGCTGAAGGACTCCGGCCTGGCCCCCGTCCCCGCCGGACTGGCCACCTTGGTTTTCGCCCTGATTTTGTATTTGGCCGCCCTCCAGGCCCAGGGGGTCAGAGCTAGGGAGGTGCTGCGGCTGGACTGGTGAAAGCCGTTGCTTTTTCCCCGTCCCCCTGTTATCATAGGGACAGAACATTGCGGCAGTTTGGAGGTTGATATGAACTATACGATACGGGAGCTCCGGGAGGATGAATACCCCCTCCTCAACGAATTTTTGTATGAGGCGATCTTCGTCCCGGAGGGGACGGAGCCGCCCCCCAGGTCGATCATAGACGCGCCGGAATTACAGGTCTATGTCTCAGACTTTGGTCATGAGCCGGATGACCATGCGCTGGCCGCGGAGGCCGACGGGGCTGTCGTGGGGGCTGTTTGGGTCCGGATTATGGACGACTACGGGCATGTGGACGACGAGACGCCGTCCTTCGCCATTTCGCTGTATCAGGAGTACCGGGGGCAGGGGATCGGCACAGAGCTGATGCGGAATATGCTTTCCCTGCTGGAGAAATACGGATACTGGCGGGCCTCTCTCGCGGTGCAAAAGGAAAATTACGCGGCAAAAATGTATCAAAAGCTGGGATTTGAAATCGTCAATGAGAATGAATCGGAATATATCATGGTAAAGCGCCTGAGATAATATACAGCCCCGTCCAATAGACGGGGCTGTGTTCGTTATTTTGTCTCCCGCATGGGGGCGATCTCTTTTTTGTAGACCCGGAACAGGAACAGGGTACACAGCGTCAAAGCGGCGGTCTCGGCCAGGGGGAAGGCCCACCACACCACCTCCAGCCCGCCCATTCGGGACAGCAGGAAGGCGGCGGGCAGCAAAATCACCAGCTGCCGGACGATGGACACAATCAGCGACAGGACCCCGTGGCCCAGGGCCTGGAACACAGACATGCTGACCACGCAGATGCCGGCGAACAGGAAGTGGTAGGAGATGGTGCGCAGGGCGGGCACGCCGATGGCCAGCAGGTCGCCGGCGTCCTCCCCTTCGGCCTCGAACAGGCTCAAAAACACGTCGGGGAACAGCTGGAACAGGGCCAGTCCCACCACCATGATGCACGCGGCGTAGAGGATGGCCAGCCGGACGGTTTTGATAATCCGCTCCGGCTTCCGGGCGCCGTAGTTGTAGGCGATGATGGGCACCATGCCGTTGTTCATGCCAAACACGGGCATAAAGATGAAGGACTGGAGCTTGAAGTAGATGCCGAACACCGCTGTGGCGGTGGAGGTAAAGGCAATGAGGATCTGGTTCATGCCGAACACCATCACCGAGCCGATGGACTGCATGATGATGGAGGGCAGGCCCACGCTGTAGATGCCGCCGATAATCTCCCGGCTGGGCTTCAGCCCCTTCCAGGACATCTGAAGCTCCGGGTTGTGGGTCAGCGACAGGTAGAGCCCCACCAGCCCGCCCACAATCTGGCCGGCCACGGTGGCCACGGCGGCCCCCGCCACCTCCAGCCGGGGGAAGCCGAACAGGCCGAAGATAAGGATGGGGTCCAGAATCAGGTTAATCACTGAGCCGGTGCCCTGGATGACCATGGCGTACACCGTCCGGCCGGTGGCCTGGACCAGCCGCTCGGTGGCCACTGAGACAAAGATACCCATGCTGCACCCGGCGATGATGGTGAGGTAGTCCACGCCGTAGGAGATGATGCCGGGGATGTCGGTCTGGATGGTGTAGAACAGCCGGGCGCAGGTCAGGCCCAGGGCGGTGAACACCAGGCCGCTGACTACCTCCAGCAGAAGGCCGTTCATGGCGGTGCGGTTGGCCCGGTCAAAGTCCTTCTGGCCTAAACTGCGGGAGAGCAGGGCATTGATGCCCACGCCGGTGCCCACCGCCACGGCGATCATCAGGTTCTGCACCGGAAAGGCCAGGGAAACCGCGTTCAGCGCGTCCTCGCTCAGCTTGGCCACGAAATAGCTGTCCACAATGTTGTAGCAGGCCTGGATCAGCATGGAAATAATCATGGGCAGCGCCATGTTCAGCAGCAGCCTGTTTTCGGGCATGACGCCCATTTTGTTTTCGCTCGCGGGCTGTGACACCAAAATTCCTCCTCTGTAAAAAATAGCGGTATCCCCGGCGGGGATACGCATTTTCCCGTTTTTTCGCTTCGGAAACCCATTATAGAGGATTGAAATTTTTATGTCAATGGCACTTTTCACAGATTTTCCCCTTTTTGCTTGCGTCCTCTGCGATTTTGTATTAGGATAGGGATATCCTGGAAAGCTACCATGGAATGGAGGTATCCTGTTTTGAACTACGAAGAAATGTTAGGCCGGCTGTGCGCCCTGTCCGGGCCCAGCGGCTTTGAGGAGAAGGTGACCCGGGCGGCGGAGGACCTGCTCCGGCCGCTGGTGGACGAGGTGTACACCACCCGGCTGGGCAGCGTTGTGGGGGTGCGCCGGTGCAGACGGGAGAACGCCCCAAAGCTGCTGCTGGACGCCCACCTGGACGAAATCGGCTTTATGGTCACCGGCCATGACGAGGGCTTTCTCCGCTTCGCCCCCCTGGGGGGCGTGGACCCCCGAATGCTCCCCGACCGGGAGGTGGTGGTCCTCACCGACCCGCCCATCCATGGGGTGGTGGCCTGCCTGCCCCCCCATGTCCAGACCGCCGAGGATATGGGCAAGTCCCTGCCTATCAAGGATTTGTTCATCGACGTAGGCCTGTCTCAGGAGGAGGCGGAGCGGCGCATCCCCATCGGCACCCCGGCGACCTACCGGGGAGACTGTACACCCCTGGGGGAGGACCTGCTGTGCGGCAAGGCCCTGGACGACCGGGCAGGCTTCGCCGTCCTGCTGGACGTGCTGGAGCGGCTGCGGGAGAAGGAGCTGAATGTGGACCTGTACGTCCTGGGCTCCACCCAGGAGGAGACCCACTCCACCGGAGCCATTACCGCCGCCTATGAGATTGCCCCGGACCGGTGCGTGGCGGTGGACGTCACCCACGGGGACAGCCCCGACGCGTCCAAACACGAGACCTTCAAGCTGGGGGGCGGTCCGGTGATCGGGGTGGGGCCCAACTGCGCCCGGTCTCTGTCGGGCCGTTTGAAGGAACTGGCAGGTAAGCTGGACATGCCCGTTCAGATCGAGGTCATGTCCGGCTCCAGCGGCACCAACGCCTGGCCCATCCAGGTCAGCCGGGAGGGGGTGGCCACCGCCGTGGTGTCCATCCCGGAGCGGTATATGCACACCCCGGTGGAGGTCGTGAATCAAACAGACCTGGAGAACACGGCGGCACTGCTGGCCGCCTTTGTGGAGAGCCTGGGAGAGGAGGAAGCCGCATGCTGAATACCTTAAAGGAGTTGTGCCGCCTCAACGGTGTGTCCGGCGACGAGGACGAGGTGCGCCGGTATATCACCGCGAAAGCGGTGAAACACGCCGACCACCTCCATGCCGACGCCATCGGCAACCTGATTGTCTTCAAAAAGGGGAAACAGTCCACCGGGAACAAGCTGATGCTGGCCGCCCACATGGACGAGGTGGGGGTTATCATTACCCGTATCACTGACGACGGCTTTCTCAAATTTGACTTCGTGGGTGGGGTGGACCGGAGAGTTGCCATCGGCAAACCGGTGGTCATCGGGGAGAAGAAGGTCCCCGGGGTGATCGGCCTGAAGGCCGTCCACCTGGTGAGCCGGGAGGAACGGAAGAAGGCCCCCAAGACAGAATCCCTCTATATTGACATCGGGGCCAAGGATAAGGAGTCCGCTGAAAAGCTGGTGGAGCTGGGGGACTACGGCGCCTTCGTCTGCCAGCCGGAGGAATTTGGCGACGGCCTGTTTAAGGCCCGGGCCATCGACGACCGGGTGGGCTGTGCAATTATGCTCAAGCTGCTGGAGGAGGACCTGCCTCTGGACGTGACCTTTGCCTTCACCGCCCAGGAGGAGGTGGGCACCCGGGGGGCCTTCGGGGCGGCCTTCTCCGTCACCCCGGAGATTGCCCTGGTGCTGGAGACCACCACCGCCGCCGACCTGCCCGGCGTGGAGAACCACCGCCGGGTGTGCGCCCCCGGCAAGGGGCCGGTGATCTCCTATATGGACGGCTCTACCATCTACGACCGGGAACTTTTTGAGACCCTGCGTCGTCTATCAGAAGAGAATGGGATTCCCTGGCAGACCAAGGAGTATATCGCTGGGGGCAACGACGCCCGCACCATCCAGCGCACCAAGGCGGGGGTGAGGGTGGCCGCCCTGTCCGCCGCCGTGCGGTATCTCCACGCACCTGCCAGCGTGGGCAGTATCGCGGATTTTGAAAATATGCTCAAGCTCACCCGGCTGTTCCTGGCCGAGATGGCCCAGCGGCTGGACGAGGGGGAATAATTTTGGACAGACAGACTGCGGAGCAAAAAGCGATTGAAATTCTGAAACAGGTAGTGGACGCCCTGGCGGAAAAGCGGTATGAGGACATCCCTAAGCTGGCGGAGATGGAGCATTGGACCCCTGAGATGCTACGGGACCATGTGGCGGAGCATCTCCAGCTGTGCGGGTTGTCCCGGATGGACGGCTGGACCGAGGAGCGGGCGGCCAGCCCCACAAATCCCCGCTATCAACAGCTGAATTTCTACCACTTCAACAACGGCAGCGGTCTTGCTGTGGACTACGACCTGACCTCAGACGGCGAACGGAACGACCTGACCCTGCAAATGGAATTTCTCTATGAGGGCGGGGGCCTGCGGCCCGTCCTCCTGGATTTGCATGTGATGTAAGCAGAGCAAGGAGGAAATGATGGAACTGATTGAAATTTTAGAGACCCTGAACCAGACCCACGGCCCCTCCGGGGACGAGGGGGGCGTCCGGGCGAAAATCGAGGAGCTGGCCCGGCCCTTTGCCGACGAGGTGATTACCGACACCCTGGGCAACCTGATTGTCCACAAAAAGGGGCCCGGCCCCCGGGTGATGTTCGCCGCACACATGGACAGCATCGGCTTCATTGTCACCCACATCGAGAAGGAGGGCTTCCTCCGGGTGGGCCGGCTGGGGGGCATTTCCCCCAAAGAGGCGGCCTACACTCCGGTCCAATTCAAAAACGGCGTCCGGGGGGTGTTCGTCCCTGAGGAGAAGGCCGACTTCGGCAAGCTGAAGCTGGACGAGTGCTTTCTCGACATCGGGGCGGAAAACGAGGAGGTGGCGAAGAAGCTGGTCCAGGTGGGGGACACCTGCGTCTACGACGGGTCCGTCCGGGTTCAGGGGAGCCGGGTAACCGCCCCCTATCTGGACGACCGCATCGCCTGCGCCGTACTGCTGTGCGCCCTGGAGCGGATGGAAAAGCCCGCCTGCGACCTGTACATGGTCTTCACCGTCCAGGAGGAGGTGGGCCTGCGGGGGGCGCGCACCGCCGCCTGGTGGGCGGAGCCCGATGTGGGCATCGCCGTGGACGTCACCGACGTGGACGACACCCCCAGCTCGGAGAAGGGCGGCACCACCCGCCTGGGCAAGGGGGCGGCCGTCAAGGTGATGGACTCCTCAGTGATCTGCCACCCGGAGGTGGTGGCCCGGCTGGAGGAGCTGGCCAAAGGGGAGGACATCCCCGTTCAGCGGGACATCCTGCGGGCGGGGGGCACCGACGCGGGAGCCATCCATACCGCGCGGTTTGGGGTAAAAACCGGGGGAATTTCCATCCCCTGCCGGTATGTCCACACCCCGGCGGAGACCGCCGACCTGGAGGATGTACAGGCCTGCGTGGCCCTGACAGTAGCTTTTGCCCAGCAATAAAAAAGACTGCTTTTGAAATTTGGATACTTTTCCCGATTTTTGTCTTGCAAAAAATCGAGCTGTCTGGTACAATAATAAAATGTCCGAATATTTTGGCATGACTGTAATACTCAATCGGGCCATGGCGGCCCGCGGCAAGGAGAATGAACGCACATGGATAAGAAACAGAGAGAAGCACAGGAGGCGCGCCGCCGGCAGGAAGACATCGCGCTGCAGAGGGGACTGCTGTGGGTGGCAGGAGCCGTTGCGTTAGAAGCCCTTCTGGTGCTTATCAACCGCTTCTATTTTCACGCTAGCCTGGATCCTGCGGCCAATGAGGTCAATATCTATCTCGCCCTTCACGAGGTATTCCCCCTTCTGCGTATGGCGCTGCCCGTAGCTGCGGTGCTGGGCCTGCTGTGGATGGTCTGGATGCTGAAGCAGAAAAAGAAATATGGACTGCCCCTGGTTGTAACCATCGCCCTGGCCGCGCTTACGGTGTGTGTCCATGTAATCGTCAAGTTTGAGACAGCCGGTATGTCTATGCTGTATTGGCTGGTGATCGCCTGGGCAGTGCTGGCAATGGTGTTTTATATCTACCAGCGGGAGTTTTTCCTGGGTGCTTCCGCCTGCGGCATGTCGGTGCTGGGGCTGTGGTTTGCCCGTTACGGCGCTGCCGGCCGGATGGAGGGCGCTCTGATTTCCGCCGCCATTGTGGTGGTAAGCGCAGCGGCCCTGTGGATGAAAAAGAACGACGGCGCCCTGCCCGGAAAAGAGCCTGTTCAGTTCCTTCCCAAAAAAACCAACTATGCTGTCCTGCTGGTCACCTGCCTGGTCAGCCTGGCGGCTGTGGTTGTGTCCATGCTGGCAGGGGATACGGTAGCCTACTACCTGATGTTTGTGATGGTGGCGTGGCTGTTTGCCTTGTTTGTGTACTATACCGTAAAGCTGATGTAAGCAGGAAAGTCTCTCCGCCGGTTGGGTGGAGAGACTTTTTGCGTGTGTCCCCCGTCTCCGGCGGGGAACACACGCAAAAAATTTTTCCAGGCAGTCCTCTTTTTCGACAAGACAGGTGACAAAACGACGACAATGTGGTATAGTCAACATGTTTGGAAGAAAAGAAGGCTGCTTTCTCCGCCCCATCGGAGGAGAAACAGGCTGAGAGGGGGAGCGGAGCGTATGGAGGACAAGGAGATCAGAGGTCCGGCGGCGGTGGTTCCGTCTCTGAACCCGGACCGGCGGCTGAAATCGACGGTGGAGGGCCTTTTGGAGACGGGCTTTACCGACGTTATCCTGGTCAACGACGGCAGTACGCCGGAGACATTGCCGTATTTTCAGGAGCTGAACAGGCTGCCCCAGGTCACGCTGCTGACCCATTCGGTAAACCGGGGCAAGGGAGCGGCGATGAAGACCGCCTTCTCCTGGCTGCTGGAGCACTGCCCCGACTGCCCCGGCGTGGTAACGGTGGACGGCGACGGCCAGCACCACCCGGAGGATGCTCTGGCCTGTGCCCGCCGGATGCTGGAGCGGGAGGAGGTGGTCCTGGGCTGCCGGGACTTCTCCAGGCCTGAGGTGCCCCCCCGGTCCCGCATGGGCAACCGGATCACCCGGGGGGTATTCAAGGTGTTCTGCGGTATGACCATCTCTGACACCCAGACCGGCCTGCGGGCCATCCCCCGCCGGTATCTGGAGGAGCTCACCGCCGTGGCCGGAGACCGCTATGAGTATGAGACCAATATGCTGCTGGCCATGAAGGACCGGCACATCCCATGGGGCGAGACGCCCATCCGCACCATCTATCTGGAGGAGAACAGAAGCTCCCATTTTCATGCGGTGCGGGATTCCTGGCGGATCTATAAGCTGATTCTGGCCCACTTTTTCCGCTACACCCTCAGCTCGCTGGCCAGCGCCGTGGCGGATACGGGGCTGTTTGGCCTGCTGTCCGCCCTGCTGGCGGGGCTGCTCGCCGGGACGGCCCTCACCGCCGCCGCCACAGCGGGGGCCCGGATGCTGTCCTCCCTGCTGAATTTTTCTTTGAACCGGTGGGTGGTCTTTCAGAGCAGAGGCCCCCTGGGCCGCTCCCTGGCCCGGTACTACGCCCTGGCCCTCCCCCTGCTGCTGGCCCAGTTTTTGCTGACTGAGGGCGTGTTTCGGGCGGCCCATATCGCTGACCGGCAGACAATCCTCCGGACCGTGATCTATGCCGTGGTTATGACTGTCCTCTTTGTGGGCAGCTATGTTATCCAGCACCGGTGGGTGTTTGGAGATCAAGAGGAAAGGAAGAGACACAAATGAGCGACGGAAATCGAGCGGGGGGTCAACAGGCGGCCCCCGGAAAGGCCCGGCGGGCACTGCGGTATATTCTGCGGATACTGCTGGCTGTTTTGTCCACGGCGGCGGTGCTGGTGGCTGGGCTGTGCCTGATTATGGACGAGGTATTCAACGGCCCCTCTGAGACAGCCCGAAACCGGCTGACCATGTCCCTGTTGGAAGCCAGCGCCACCAAGTGGGTGCCCGCTGTCTTTGTGGGAGGGGATACCGTGGAGCAGATCAGGGCCAAGGTGGCGGCGGACCTGCCCGAGGGTCTGTCTGACCCCACCCAGGTGGTGGTTCGCGCCGACAGCCCCCTGAGCAGCGACGAGTGGAGCGAATACCCCGACGGTCTGCGGGTGGAGGAGGTCCACGGCGACACCTATAACGCCTATGTGATGCTCATCCAGGACCCCTCCCGGGTCTATCTGGCGTCCTCCTCCCAGCGCTATGCCAGGAGCAAGCCGGGCACCCGGATCACCCACCAGATTGAGACGGAGGGGGCGGCGGCGGCCATCAACGGCGGCGCCTTCTTCGACAACGGCACCATCAGCCCGGAGGTGGGCAGCGTCCCCTGCGGCCTGGTGGTCTCTCAGGGGGAGATTCTCTGGAATGACGGCAGCTCCTACTACGGTTTTGTCGGCTTTAATGAGGACGACATCCTGGTGGTCTCCAAAACCATGTCCGCCCAAGAGGCCAAAGAGGCCCGCATCCGGGACGGCTGCTGCTACGGGCCGGTGCTGATTATGAACAGCGCCGTCAACGAGGAGGCCTACAACACCAACTCGGGCTACAACCCCCGCACCGCCATCGGCCAGCGGGCAGACGGAACGGTGGTTCTGCTGTGCATCGACGGCAGGCAGGCGGGCAGTCTGGGCGCCACCTACGCCGACATCATCGACGTGATGGTGGAGTACGGCGCGGTGAATGCCTGTAATCTGGACGGCGGCTCCTCCACCGTGATGCTCCTGCGGGACGAAAACGGCGAAGTGCAGACGGTAAACAATGTCTCCCTCCTCCAGGAGGAGCCCCGGCGGATGCCCACCTTCTTTATGGTGCGGCCCCAGGATGGGGAGTAAGGAGCGCGCGTAATGGAAAAGAAAAAAATCAGCCTGTTTTATATCATTCTGCCAGTCTTTCTGCTTCTGCTGCTGGCGGTGTTCCTCTTTATCCGCTTTGCCGTGCTGCGGCCCTGGCTTGTCCGCTTTGAGTCCTCCCAGCCCAAGCATGCCAGTCAGGAGGTCTTTGCCGAGCTGTTTTCCCCGGCGGACTGGAACAAAATCTATGATTTGGCCGGCCTGGAGGAGGACCGGGAGCGCTTTATCCAGGCGATGGAGGAGATGACCGGAGAGCAGACCCTCTCAATGGTAGAGACCTCCGCCGGACTGTCGGGAGACCGGCGCTACATTGTGAAGGCGGGAACGGACAACCTGGCCGTCTTTACCCTGGTCAGCGAGGAGCAGGACGGGCAGGTTAGCTGGAAGCTGGGCGGACTGGAGCTGCTGATGGGCCGAACCCCCGACGTTGTGCTGGTTCGGACGCTGGCCGGCCAGCGGGTGCTGGTGGACGGCGCGGAGCTGGGAGAGAGCTGCCAGGTCCAGACCACCGAGACGGCGGCGGAGCGCTATCTCCCAGAGGGCGTTCACGGCCGGCGGACCATTTTGTGGCAGTCCCAGGGGAACGATGTGACCGTGCTGGACGAGAAGGGCAGTGAGGTCCCTCTTGCCCTTGATACAGACAGCGGCTGCTTTCTTGTGGAGGAGCCGGACGAGACGCCCACCCAGGAGGAGCGGGACGCCCTCATCGGCGCGGCGGAGGTCTATGCCAGGTATATGATCCGGGCCGCCAACTCTGCCCAGCTGCAAAAATACTTTGACAGCGACAGCGCTATCTACCAGACCATCCGCTCCAGCGAAATCTGGATTAAAACTACCTCCGGCCACTCCTTCTCCGACGAGACGGTGGAGGAGTTCTACCGCTACGGGGAGGACATGTTCTCCGCCCGGGTGTCTATGCACATGGACGTGAAGCGGGGCAACGGCACCACCAAGGGCTACGAGGTGGACAGCACCCTGTTTTTCCACCGGAAAAACGGGGCCTGGCGGGCCTTTGAGATGACCAATATGGACGTGCAGGAGGAGCTGGTCCACACCCGCCTGGTCTTTATGGACGGGGAGAAGGAGCTGGGGAACATGTTTGTCTCCTCTCAGGACCACAGCTTTACGCCCCCCGCCGTCCCCGACCGGCCGGGAGAGCGCTTCGCCGGCTGGGCGGTCAGAAGCCTGGAGGGGAACAATGTCACTATGACGGTACAGTTCCAGCCCGGTGAGGACGGCACAGTCACCCTGCCTGCGGGATATGAGCTGGAGCCCATGACCCTGTATGCCGTCTTTGAGCAATAATTGTGATAAACGTGAGCGGTCCTCCGGGGCCGCTCACGTTTTTGCGCATAATCGGGAAAAAATCCGCCACAATGAAGATAGCGTGGTCTGAGGACCGGATATCTTAAAAGGAGGGGGATATTTATGGCCATCAATTACAGAAAGGCGGCCGTCATCGGCTGCGGCTTTGTGGGGGCGTCCATCGCCTTCCGGTTTTTACAGCAGGGGCTGTTTTCCCACCTAGTGCTGGTGGACGCCAACCGGGAGAAGGCGGAGGGGGAAGCCATAGACCTGAGCGACGGCCTGCCCTACGGCGCGGCCATGGACATCACCGCCGGGGGCTACGACGACATCACCGACTGCGGCCTGGTGGTGATTACCGCCGGGGTGAACCAGAAGCCGGACGAGACACGGCTCCAGCTCATCGAGCGCAACGCCGCCATTATGAAAAGCATCATCGGGGAGATTACCGCCCGGCCCTTCGAGGGGATTTTGCTGATTGTGTCCAACCCGGTGGACGTGCTCACCCACGTGGCCCGGGAGCTGTCGGGCTACCCCCGGGAGCGGGTGATTGGCTCGGGCACCGTGCTGGACACCGGCCGACTGAAGCAGCTGCTGGGGGCGGAGCTGGGGGTGGACAGCCGCAACGTCCACGCCTTCATCGTGGGGGAGCACGGGGACAGCGAGCTGCCGGTGTGGAGCGGGGCCAACGTGTCCGGCCTGGGGCTGGACGACTTCTGCCGCCTGCGGGGGCTGGAGCTCCACCCGCCCGTCCGGGAGCGCATCTACCGGGAGATTCGGGACAGCGCCAACGAGATTATCAAGCGCAAGGGGGCCACCTACTACGGCATCGCCATGGCGGTGGGCCGCATCGCCGCCTGCATCGTGCGGGACGAGCACGCCATACTGCCCATCTCAGTGGCGCTGGAGGGGGAGTACGGCCTGGACCGTCTCGCCCTGAGCATCCCCTCCATTGTGGGGAAAAACGGGCTGGAGAAGGTGCTGGAGATACCCCTGGACCGGACGGAGCGGGCAGCGCTGGACAACTCCGCCGGGCAGCTGAGGGAGGTCATCTCCGGGCTGAAGCTGTAAAAAAGGGCCGTCCGTCTCAGGCTTTGAGGCGGGCGGTCCTTTTTTGGTTCAGTCGTCCCCGAAGCTGATGCCCAGCAGGCGGGCCTCGGTGATAATGTCGGACTTGGGGTCGATGGTCTTCAGCTTTCCGGCGATCTCCTTCAGGGGGACGGAGGTGATCACATGGTTCTGGATGGCCACCATGCTGCCGTACTCCTCCCGGGAGATCATCAGGGCGGCGGTGGTGCCCAGGCGGGAGGAGAGGACCCGGTCGTAGGCGCAGGGGGCGCCGCCCCGCTGCATGTGGCCGGGCACCGTCACCCGGACCTCCTTGCCCGTCTTCTTGAGAATCTTGTCGGCAATGGCGTAGGAGACGGAGGGGTATTTCTCCAGCACCTCGGCCATGTGCTGCTTGTACTCCTTCTTGCTCATGGCCGCCTCCTTCTGGGAGATGGCCCCCTCGGCCACGGCCAGGATGGTAAAGCCGTTGCCCGAAGCGGCCCGCTGCTTGATTTTGGCGATTACCGAGTCGATGTTATAGGGAATTTCCGGAATCAGAATGATGTCCGCGCCGCCGGCGATGCCGGCGTTGAGGGTGAGCCAGCCCGCCTTGTGGCCCATGATCTCCACCATGAACACCCGGTTGTGGGAGGCGGCGGTGGTGTGGATGCAGTCGATCACGTCGGTGGCGATGCCGATGGCGGACTGGAAGCCGAAGGTGGTGTCGGTGCCCCACAGGTCGTTGTCGATGGTCTTGGGCAGGCCGATGACGTTCAGCCCCTCCTCGCTGAGCAGGTTGGCGGTCTTTTGGCTGCCGTTGCCCCCCAGCACCACCAGGCAGTCCAGCCGCAGGCGGCGGTAGGTGTATTTCATGGCCTCCACCTTGTCCAGGCCGTTCTCGTCGGGCACCCGCATCAGCTTGAAGGGCTGGCGGCTGGAGCCCAGGATGGTGCCGCCCCGGGTGAGCAGGCCGGTGAAGTCGATGGGGGACAGCTTTTTGTAGTCCTCATAGATGAGACCCTTGTAGCCGTCGATAAAGCCGATGATCTCCACCTCGTTGCCGTAGATGTTGTAGAGACCCTTGGCTACGCCCCGCATGGTGGCGTTGAGGGCCTGGCAGTCGCCGCCGCTGGTGAGCATTCCGATCCGTTTCATGAAATACCGCTTCCTTTCAGAAAAAGATAAGATATATAAAAGCCGCTCCGGCTTGATCCACTAATTTTTCCTGATAAGCCGTCCCAGCAGCCCCCGGCGGGTCTTTTTGACGGTAACCGCCGGTTTTTTCGGGGCCGCCTTGGCCGCCGGACGCTTCTCCGGGGCGGAGCCCTGTTTAACGGCCGGCTTGGGCTCTGTCTCGGGCCGCTCCAGCGCCCAGACTCCGGCGCTGGCCTGGTCGCAGAAGTACTCCTGCGCGTTGAAGGGCTCCCCCTGAGCCCGGACATAGCTGCCGTCGGGCTGCTGGACCCGGCCCTTGGCGGTGTCCCGGAGCTGGGCGGCAAACATCTCCTCCAGGTGAGCCCGGAGGGCGGGGGCGTTTACAGGGACGGCCACCTCCACCCGGCGGGTGGTGTTGCGGGTCATGAAGTCGGCGGAGGAGATATACACCTGCTTCCGCTCCTGCAAGCCGAAGATATAGATGCGGGCATGCTCCAGATAGCGGCCCACGATGCTGCGGACGGTGATGTTCTCCGTCAGCCCGGGCACGCCGCCGACAAGGCAGCAGATGCCCCGGACCACCAGGTCGATCTTCACCCCGGCCTGGGATGCCTGGATGAGCCGGTCGATAATCAGCTTGTCGGTGAGACCGTTGAGCTTGAAGCCCAGATAGGCCTCCTCCCCCGCCCGGGCCAGCTCCATCTCCCGGTCGATAAGGGCCAGCACCTTGGGCCGCAGACAGGCGGGGGCCACCATGAGACGGCGGCTGTCCTCCACTACCTCGCCCATGGACAGGGCGTTGAAGACCTGGGCGGCTTCGGCGCCCAGCTCAGGGTCGGCGGTCATAAGGGCGTAGTCGGTGTAGAGCCGGACGGTGTCCTCGTTGTAGTTGCCGGTGCCCACCTGGGTGATATACTCCACCTGGCCGCTGCGCACCCGGGTGATGAGCAGGAGCTTGGAGTGGACCTTCAGCCCGTCCAAACCGTAGATGACCCGGCAGCCCGACTGCTCCAGCACCCGGGACCAGCCGATGTTGTTCTCCTCGTCAAAGCGGGCCCGGAGCTCCACCAGGGCCACGACCTCCTTGCCGTTCTCGGCGGCATCCACCAGGGCTTCCACGATTTTGCTGTTGTGGGCCACCCGGTAGAGGGTCATTTTAATGGACACCACTTCCGGGTCCTGCCCCGCTTCCTGAAGCAGGCGGAGCATGGGCCGGACGCTCTCGTAGGGGTAGGTAAGCAGCAGGTCCCGCTTCCGAATTTGCTCTGTCATGGGGGTCAGCGGGTCCACATTTGGGGAATTTTGCGGGACGCGCCGGGGGTAGAACAGCTCCGTTTTTTCCCGGAGCATATCCCGCAGCGCCCCCATAAAGGACAGGTCCAGGGGGACATCGCTGGAAAACAGGTGCTTTTTAGACAGCCCCAGGCAGGTACACAGGGCATCCCGCACGGTGTCGGACAGCTTGCCCTGATACTCCAGCTTCACCGGCTGGAGACGCTTGCGGCGGCGGATGAGCTTCTCCATGCTCTTGCGGTACTCCTCGGCCAGCAGGTCGCTCATCTGGTCGGATGTCTCGTCCATGTGGATGTCGGCGCTGCGCACCAGGCGGATGAGGACGGCCCCTTCCACCTTGTAGTGGGCAAAAATTTTGGAGAGGAAGCCGGCGATCAGCTCCTCCACCAGCACAAACCGCTGGCCGTCGCCGGGCAGGGGGACCAGCCGGCGGAGCGTCCCCTCGCCGCAGGGGACAATGCCCATCCGCTCGCCGCCGCTCTTGGTGCGCAGGATGGCCACGGCGTAGATGGCCTTGTTGCGCAGGAAGGGGAAGGGCTGCTTGCGGCCGATGATCTGGGGGGAGAGCAGGGGCAGGACGTTGGAGGTGAAATACTTCTCCAGGAAGGCCTGCTGCTTGTCCAACAGGCCCCCGAAGCGGCATATCTCCACCCCCTGGCCGGCCAGCTCGGCCAGCAGTCCTCTGCAAATGTGGTCCCGCTCCGTCAACAGCTCCCGGGTCCTGTCCAAAACGGCGGTGGTCTGCTGGGCACTGGTGAGCCCCGTCTTGTCGTCCACGGCGGTGAGGTGGAGGGTGTCCATGAGCATCCCCACCCGGACCATGTAAAATTCGTCCAGGTTACTCTGGAAAATGGAGGCGAAGTTCAGCCGCTCACACAGAGGATTGGCGGGGTCCTCCGCCTCCTCCAGCACACGGCGGTTGAATTGGAGCCAGGACAGCTCCCGGTTCACAAAGCATCCCGCCGGGGCGGGGGAAATGCTGTGGTCTTTCATCGTCGGTCGCGCCTCCTTTGACGGTTTACTGTACTGCTATAAATGTACCACCCTTTTCCAACAGGCGCAAGACCTTTTGTTAAAAACATTTTCATTCCAAAAATAGAAAATATAGGCAGGGACTGTAACGGGTATATCTCCGCATTCCGGGGCAAAGCTATGTGTGGATGTTCCATCCAAGCCAATCGGCAAACACAAAAACAAATGAAAAAGGAGAGACGAGTCATGTCTAACAGCAATAGCAATAAGATTATGGTTCCCAATGCCCGCGAGGCTATGAACAAGTTCAAGATGGAGGCCGCCAACGAGGTGGGCGTCAACCTGAAGCAGGGCTACAACGGCGACCTGACCAGCAAGCAGGCCGGCTCCGTGGGCGGCCAGATGGTCAAGAAGATGATTGAGTCCTACGAGAACGGCCTGAAGTAATCTGTTCTCTGATAGATGACCGGCAATTGACAAGAAATCAGGGCCCCTGAAATATTGGGGGCCCTGACTTTTATAATCCATTTACAATAAATTTCGGCTTTTGTCCCTCCAGAAGGAGCCGGACGGAGCTCCACATATTCCGGTGGGCCCGGCGGAAGACGCCGCCGGTGATTCCGCCCAGGTGGGGGGAGTACACCGCCCGGTCTGCGATTTCAGGCGGCAGGTCCACCAGGGGATGATTGGCGGGGGTGGGCTCGGGGTCGAAGGTGTCGATGGCGATGCCCCCCAGCGTCCCCTCCATCAAGGCCCGGCGGACAGCCTGGTTGTCCGTCAGCTGGCCCCGGGCGGTGTTGACAAGAATGGCCCCGGGTTTGACACAGGACAGCAGCGTCTCGTTCACCATATGGGTGGTCTCTTCATTGACGGCGCAGTGAAGGGAGAGGATATCACACCGGGCGGCCAGCTCCTTCAGGGGAAGATAGGTAATGCCCAGCTCGGTCTCCGTCTCGGGCGGGCGGCGGTGGGCGGAGTAGTAATAGAGCTGACAGCCAAAGGGGCGCAGCAGCCTGGCAGTAGCCGTTCCGATGTCCCCCAGACCGATGATTCCCACCGTCTGCTCCCCCAGTTCAGGAGAGTTGGACACCATAAACCGCTCCTTAAATTGAATCTGTTCCCCCGCCTTCACGGCGGCATGGCCGGTGACGCCCCGGCGCAGGGCCATGAGCATCAGCATAACTGTGTGCTCCGCCACAGACATGGCGTTGCAGCCCTTGTTGTTGCACACAAAGACGCCCCGTTCCCGGGCGGCGGCCACGTCGATGGCGTTGAAGGCCACCCCCTCGGAGTGAATCAGTTTTAACTGGGGCAGCTTGTCCATAATCTCCCGGCCTACGTGGGTGATGGCGTCTGCAAAAATAACCTCGGCATCCGGGTTCTCCTCCGCCGCCTGGAGGGTGGACTGGCGGGTCCCGCTGAAAACCAGCTCCACAGGCAGGTCCCGGACAAATTCCGGGAGGTACAGGTCATAGCGGGCCTTGGGGCCAAAAATCAGAATTTTCATCGCTTCGCCTCCAGAGCGGCCCAGCCGCTTTTCTCCCGCTTTTTCGTCACCGTGAGACCGGCCTGCTTCAGGGCGGTCTCCACCTCCCGGGTCCGGGTGTCGATGATGCCGGAGCACAGGAACACGCCGTCCTCCTCCAGCAGGGCGGGCACCTGGGGGGCCAGGGGGATAATCACGTCGGCCACGATGTTGGCCAGCACCAGATGGTATTTCTTCTGGGCCAGCTCCGCGGCCAGGCGTTTGTCGGACAGCACGTTGCCCGCCCGGACGGTGTACCGGTCCCGGCCGATGCCGTTGAGGGCGGCGTTCTCATAGGCTACGTCAACCGCCTTGGGGTCGATGTCCACCGCCACGGCGGACCGTGCCCCCAGGCACAGGGCGGCGATGGACAAAATCCCGCTGCCGCAGCCCAGGTCCAGCACGTCCCGGCCGGGTACGGTGTGTTCCTCCACCCCCTCCAGGCACAGCTGGGTGGAGGCGTGGGAGCCGGTGCCGAAGGTGAGACCGGGGTTGAGATAAAAGGGCACCCGGCCTACCGGAACGGGCTCCTCCCCCATCCACTGGGGCACCACATAGAGCCGTTGGCCGATCTCCAGGGGCTTGTAGTACTTCTGCCAGCTGTAGGCCCAGTCGTTGTCGGTGAGGGGGGTGGCGGTAAACTCCTGGTCCAGCCCCCGGGTGTACTGCTCCAGCTGCTTCTTTCCGTCCTCGTCGTCGGTGACGTAGAACTTCACCCGGGTAACGCCCTTCATCCGGTCCAGCAGCTCCTGGTCCACATAGTCCCAATATTGCCGGTTTTGCTCCAGGAAGCTGAGAAAATCCTGCTCGTCCTCAATCACCAGGCTATCCATTCCGGCGGCGGCTAATTTTGCGCACACCTGGTCCAGCCGGTCCGGGGTGGTGTTGACGGCCACCTCCAGCCATTTAATCTCATCCATGGTTACACATCCAATCTATTTTCTTGGCCAGTCCTGAAACCACGCGTCTTTCCACTGGTCTGCCATGGGGTTAACGGTCCGTTCCCATGTAGAACAGGGCCACGGTGCCCGGGCCGGAGTGGGCTCCGATGACGGGACCCACATAGTTCACATAGACCTCGTCCACGCCAAAGCGCTTTTTTACCATAGCGGCTACGGTTTGGGCGTCCTCCAGGCAGTCGCCATGACTGACAAAGACGGTGAGACTGCCGGAGTCAATGGCGGTATCCTCCATCCGGTCCACCAGGGCCTTGAGGGAAGCCTGCCGGCCCCGGGCCTTGCCGATATTAATGAGGTGGCCCTCGTTGTCCACATGGAGGACGGGCTTGATTTGGAGCATGGAGCCCACCATGGCGGTGGCGGCGGAGATGCGCCCTCCCCGTTTCAGGAAATGGAGGTCGTCCACGGTGAACTGGTGGCAGAGATTCTGCTTGTGGTCCTCGATCCAGTCCCGGACCTCCTCAATGGACATGCCCCGGTCCCGCTGCCGGGCGGCATACCACACCAGCAGGCCCTGGCCCAGAGAAGCGCACAGGGTATCCACGGTATACAGCTTCCGATGGGGATATTTGGCGCTCATCTCCTCCACCGCCAGCCGGGAAGAGTTGTAGGTATTGGACAGCCCGGAGGAGAAGGCCAGAATGAGCACATCCTTCCCTGTCTGGAGCAGGGGTTCCAGGGCCTCTGTATACTGGGCCACGTTGACGGCGTTGGTGGTGGCCAACTCCCCTTTGCGCAGGCGGTCATAAAAAATGTGGGGGTCCATATCCCGGTTGTCGGGGTAGTTGTAATAGGTATGCTCCTCCATAATAAAGGCCAAAGGCAGCACCTGAACATCCAATTTACGGACCATGTCGGCATCCAGGTCGGCGGAGGAATCGGTTAAGATGATAAAATCGGACAAGGGAAACACTCCTTTACTGTTTTTTACGGTTCTTCTCCTCCTGCGGCTGGAGGATATGCAGGATACGCTGGCAGGCCAGCTGATTGGCATAGCTGCGCACAGCGAAATCCAGGGCCATTTTAGCCAGATCAGACTCGTCCGCTTCCGGGTCGATGGCTTGGGCGGTGTCGGTAAGGGCATGGTCCAGGGCGTCCCGGAAGTAGGCGTACTGCTCCGGGGGACTCTTCTCCAGCGCCCGGCCGGCCCCCATCAGGGCTCCGATGTCCCGGACGGACAGCACCTGCTTCAGCGCCACCACGGCGGTGAGGTAACCCAGGTGGATGGGGCCGTACCGCTTGCCCTCCGCCCGGGGGACCAGGCCGTCTTTGATATAGTTGTTCACCATGGCGGAGGTGAGCACGTTCCCCTCGTCAAAGCGGATGAGCTGCCGGGGCATATAGGAGATGAGCTGGTCCATATACAGGGCAATGTCAGGCAGGTCCTCCCAGGGGGCGGGGCGCTCCTGTTCCATGCGGGATTTGAGATTTTGCAGTTCGTCCACAGCCGGGACCCTCCTCCATTCATGTAATGCGAAATATTATATCATGAAATTTCCGGTATTGTAAAGGGGGAAAACCTACCGTTTTCTAAAATATTCCATCCGCCGGCGCAGGCGCTCCTGTGCGCTCTGATGGTCGATGGAGCGCAGCCGGGGGAAAGCCTTGAGCAGACGCCGGTGGCCGAAGGACTCACGGACCAGCAGCTCCTGCATGGATGCGTGCCACTCCTCCAGCTGGAGCCTGGCCTGGGCCAAAAGCTCCTCCCGCCGCTGTTCCCGCTCCTCCCGCTCATCGGCCAGCTCCGCCCGGCGCTCGGCCAGCCGGAAGGCCAGCTCGTCCATGTCCTCCTTCCAGTCTGCCCCCCGCTCGACAGCGTCCAGCACCCGGTCGGCCAGGTTCTCCCCGAACTCGTTGGAGACCTCCTTAATCTTGGCGGCCATCTCGTCCAGCTGCTCCAGACGGTGGTTAAGCTTGACAATGGCGGACACGGTGGCGGCCAGGTCCACCGCCATCACCGCCCCCAGCAGCACCAGCAGGACAACGCCCAGCGCCTGGGGGATGATTCGGATGAACAGCAGCACTGTGGGGTGGAGCAGCTTGACCACAAACATGCAGGCAAAGCCCCAGGCGATGGAAAAGCGCAGGCAGATGTAGCCGCTGAGGTTAAAGGGCTGGTCGGAGTAGTCCCACCACCGCTGATGGAACAGCTTCTCCAGTACAAAGCCGGTGATCCACTCCAGAGCGGAGGTGAGCACCACCGAGCCCAGGAACAGCAGAAGCAGGTTGTCCGCCAGGGGGGTGAGACAGGTCAGCACGATGACCACGCCAAAGCCGTAAATCGGGCAGACGGGGCCGTTGAGAAAGCCCCGGTTGACAAATTTTCCGGTCACCAGGGCGGCGTAGCTCACCTCGGTGCACCAGCCCAGAAAGGCGTAGATAAAGAATATCCAGATAAAACGATAGAGCATGGTCCACTCCTCCAAACAGGATGATTTTTGGATATTATACCTGTTTAAGGGGAAAATGTCCATCCCTTTCGGCGGGAGCTTCGCCCTTGACAGGAGCGGTATACACCATGTATCATGGAACAAATGACACGCGAAGGGCGGAGACCGGATGAAGAAGCTGGTTTTGGGAATGTTGGCCCATGTGGACGCGGGCAAGACCACCCTGTCCGAAGGGCTTTTATACCTCAGCGGGGCGGTGCGGAAGCTGGGCCGGGTGGACCACCGGGACGCCTTTCTGGACACCGACGCCCAGGAGCGGGAGCGGGGCATCACCATTTTCTCCAAACAGGCGGAATTTTCCTGGGGGGATACCGCCCTCACCCTGCTGGACACCCCGGGGCACGTGGACTTCTCCGCCGAGATGGAGCGCACCCTGTCTGTGCTGGACTGCGCCGTGCTGGTCATCAGCGGCACCGACGGCATTCAGGGCCACACCCGCACCCTGTGGCGGCTGCTGGAGCGGCACGCCATCCCCACCTTCCTCTTTGTCAACAAGATGGACCTGGCGGGGGCGGACCGGAACGCCCTCCTGGCCCAGCTCCAGGACAGGCTGGACGGCGGCTGCCTGGACTTCTCCCAGGGGCTGGAGCCGGTCACAGAGGACCTGGCTTCCCTGGACGAGGAGCTGATGGACCGGTATCTGGAGGGAGGACCGGTCACAACCGGGGACGCCGCCGCCCTGATTGCCCGGCGGCTGGTCTTCCCCTGCTTCTTCGGCTCGGCCCTGAAGCTGGAGGGGGTGGAGGAGCTGCTGGACGGCCTGTCCCGGTACACCCTGCCCCCCTCCTACCCCACCGACTTCGGGGCGCGGGTGTTCAAAATCGCCCGGGACGGAGCGGACCGGCTCACCTATGTAAAGGTCACCGGCGGATCCCTCAAGGTGCGCACCCTGCTGCGGGAGGAGAAGGTCAATCAGATCCGCATCTACTCCGGGGCCAAATACCAGACCATCGACGAAGCCCCGGCGGGGACGGTGTGCGCCCTCACCGGACTGACCAAAACCCGGCCGGGGGACGTCTTTGGGGTGGAGCCCCCCGCCGCCGGACCCGAGCTGGAGCCGGTGCTGACCTATCAGGTCATCCTCCCCCCCGGCTGCGACGTCCACACTGCCCTCCGCAATCTCCGCCAGCTGGAGGAGGAGGACCCCCAGCTCCGGGTGGTTTGGAACGAAACGTTGGGGGAGATTCACCTCCAGCTCATGGGGGAGATTCAGTTGGAGGTGCTCACCCGGCTCATTCGGGAGCGGTTTGGGACGGAGGTCTCCTTTGGCGCCGGGAACATCGTCTACCGGGAGACCATCACCAATGCAGTGGAGGGGGTGGGCCACTTCGAGCCCTTGCGGCACTACGCCGAGGTCCACCTGCTGCTGGAGCCCGGCCCCCGGGGCAGCGGACTGCGCATCACCTCCGCCTGCCCCACTGACCAGCTGGAGCTGAACTGGCAGCGGCTCATCTTCACCCACCTGATGGAAAAGCGCCACCGGGGTGTGCTCACCGGGTCGCCCATCACCGACGTGAAAATCACCCTGGTGGCCGGCCGGGCCCATGTGAAGCACACCGAAGGGGGCGACTTCCGCCAGGCCACCTACCGGGCGGTACGTCAGGGGCTGATGCAGGCGGACAGCATCCTCCTGGAGCCCCACTACGATTTTACCCTGGAGCTCCCCCCGGACTGCGTGGGCCGGGCCATGAACGATTTGCAGACCATGGGGGGCAGTGTGGAGGGCCCGGAACAGGAGGGGGAGCTGTCCGTCCTGACGGGCCACGCCCCGGTGGCCGGCCTGCGGGACTACTGGAGAGAGGTCACCGCCTACACCCGGGGCCGGGGACGGCTGTCCTGCACCCTCCGGGGGTACGAGCCCTGCGCCAATCAGGAGAAAATTGTCTCCCAACTGGCCTACGACCCGGAGCGGGATGTGGACAACCCGCCCGACTCCGTCTTTTGCTCCCACGGGGCGGGGGTGATTGTCAAGTGGAATGAGGTCCGGGCACACATGCACGTGGACAGCGGCCTGCGGCTGGGAGAGGAAACACCCCGCCCGGAACCAGCCGCCCCCTCGGGCGGGGAGCGGCAGTACCGGGGGGGCAGTCTGGAACAGGATAAGGAGCTGCTGGCCGTCTTCGAGCGGACCTACGGCAGGGTGGACCGGGATACCGCCTTTCAACCCCAGAAGAAGCCCGCCCGCACCAGCCTGGACGAGGGGAAGTACACCATCCGGGAGCAGAAAACCGGTCCGGAGTACCTCCTGGTGGACGGCTACAACATCATTTTCGCCTGGGACGAGCTCACCGCCCTGGCCCGGCAGGACATGCCCGCCGCCCGGGGGGCGCTGGAGGACATCCTGTCCAACTACCAGGGCTTCCGCAAATGTGTGGTAATTCTGGTCTTCGACGCCTACCGGGTAAAGGGAAATCCCGGCTCGGTGGAGAAGAAAAACAACATCTATGTGGTCTACACCAAAGAGGCCGAGACCGCCGACGCCTACATTGAAAAAGCCACCTACGACCTGGGCAAGGACCACCGGGTCCGGGTGGCCACCTCCGACGCCCTGGAGCAGATGATTATTCTGGGCCACGGGGCTCTGCGGCTGTCCGCCCGGGCCTTTCAGGCGGAGGTGGAACAGACCCAGGGGGAGATATCCGCCCTGGTGGCCAAGCTGAACCGGCGCAATACGGGGGACCGGAAGGTGAAAAATACGGCGAGATTGATAGAAAAACATTAGGCGGGGCGATGCCCCGCCTTTCGCGTTGACAGCAATGGTCCCAATTGACGGCGCCGGACCGCCGGGGCAGAAATCCGTTTTCAGAAATTTTATATCCCGCGCCATCAGCGTAAAAAAGTCTCTATAAAACCACAAAAATTGGATTGCTTATTTTGTGGTTTTATGTTACGGTACCGGAGATCGAATTTATTTAAATTGTATATACTGCCGGAGAGACGCATATTATCCTGCCCTGCATAAAATTAGATGAGAGGAAGATATTACATGAAATCAATCAAATCAAAAATTCAAGTCAGCATGCTCTCAGTGGTGCTGATTGGCTCTGTTCTGATCGGTGTGATTACCGCCCTTCTGAACGCCAGCGGAATTGATGATGTGATGACAAAGACCCTGGGTCCCGCAACCCAGATGGCCGCTGACGCCGTGGAGTGGAAAATGGGAAACTACTGGACAGCGCTGCAGGAGGCCGCCGCTTCTGATATCTTCCGGGAATCTGAGCCCACCGATCCGGCACTGGTTTCGGTGCGGGAAGAAATTGCCCAGCGCAACGGTTTTCTTTACACCGGGAAAATGGATGCCACCGGTTTCTCCTCCACAGGGTATAACTACGCGGAGGAGGAGTATTTTAAGCAGTGCAAATCCACCATGGAGCCCTATATCTCTGACATTATGAACGACGGCCAGCAAATGATCTTTCTGCTGGAGGTTCCGATCATCAACAACGGCCGTTTTGACGGCGTAGTCTACGGCGGCATCAGCGCCGATTTTCTGTCGGACATTGTGGCCAATCTGGCCATGGGCAGCAACGGCGTGGCCTATGTGCTGGATAACCGGGGCAACGTCATCGGCCACCGGGAGACCTCCATTGTGGAGGAGGGCTCCAATATGATTGAGGCCGCAAAGACGGACCCCAGTGTGGCGGATGTGGCCGCTGTAAATCAGCGCATGATTCAGGGCGAAACCGGCTTCGGTGCCTATCAGTTTTATGGCGACAACAAATTTGTGGGCTTTGCTCCCATCGACGGCAATCAGAGGTGGAGTATTGCCATTGAGACCAGCCAGCGGGAGTTTAAAGCCACCCTGGACCGGAGCATTCTGCTGACCGTCCTGGTGGTGCTCCTGGTTGTCCTTGCCACCTTCCCGGTGGCAGTCAAGGTGGGCAAGTCCATCTCCGGCCCGATTCAGTCCTGCGTCGCCCGGCTGGAGCAGATGGCCGACGGCGACCTCCATACGCCCGCCCCCCAGGTGAAATCCAAGGATGAAACCGCCAAGCTGGCCAAGGCTTTAGAGACCATGCTCGCCCGGCTGAACGACGTGACCCGGGATGTGACCCATCACTTGAGCAAAATGGCCCAGGGAGATTTCCGTGAGAGCATCGACCGTACATATTGGGGCGACTTCGTGTCCATGGAGCAGTCCATCAAGGCGATCCACAGCTCCCTGCGGAACACCCTCTCCCAAATCAGCCAATCTGCCGGAGCCGTGGCAAACGGCGCGGTCCAGGTCTCCAATGGAGCCCAGTCTCTGAGTCAGGGCGCGGCGGAGCAGGCGAGCGCCGTTCATGAGCTCTCCGCCACAGCGGCCAGCATTGCCGAGACCGCGCGGCAGACTGCCGCCGCCGCAGAGGAGGCAGGCCAGTTTGTAAACCAGGCCAGCGTGCAGATGGGCGTCAGCGTGAGCTGCGTCAAAGAGCTGAACGCCGCGATGGAGAAGATATCCAACTCCTCGACAGAGATTGGAAAGATTATTGATACCATTGAAAATATTGCGTTCCAGACCAATATTCTGGCGCTGAACGCGGCCGTGGAGGCCGCCCGGGCCGGGAATGCGGGCAAGGGCTTTGCCGTTGTGGCCGACGAGGTGCGCAACCTGGCCTCTAAGTCTGACGAGGCCGCAAAGGCCACTAAGGAGCTTATCGAAGGCTCCATCTCCTCTGTGCAGGAGGGCAGCCAGGTGGTGAAGCGGGTAACCGAGTCCCTGGATAAGACAAACGATATCTCCAGTAACGTCACCCTAAAGGTGAATACCGTGGTGGAGTCTGTAGAGGGTCAGACCACGGCTATCTCCCAGGTTACCGAGGGGATTGAGCAGATTTCCGCCGTTGTACAGAGCACCTCCGCCACCGCGGAGCAGAGCGCGGCCACATCTCAGGAGCTGACAGATCAGTCTCTGCTGATGAATAACCTGGTACACAAGTTCCAGTTGAGTTAATGCGGGCTGGATACTGTGCCCGGTGAAGGAAACGCAGCAATCAAAGCACTGGGACAATGTCACAGAAGATGCAAAAAGCAGACACGCGATGCGTGTCTGCTTTCCCATGTCACAGCGCCCGCAAAGCCGCTCCCGCCAGACGGGCCAGTGATCCGGCCACGGTAAGCAGGTCCTGGGGGTCAGCGTCCAGGGCGGCCCGGAGGGCACCGGCCAGATGCCTGGGCTCCAGGGCCTCCTTCACCGTTTTGGCATCGCCGGAGGACAGCAGCTCATACAGGGTATCCGCCACCGTCTCCCGCTGGGCGCCGGTCAGCCCGGCCAGCCAGTTTTTCAGGGTCCGGTCAATGAGACGGCTGCCGGCGTCCACCTCCTCCAGCCGGACGAAGTCGGGCCCCAACACCTGCCAGGAGTAGGGGTCGTGCTGGAACAGCCCCTGCTGGTCGCTGTCCACCACGGTGTGGGGCTCCTCGTGGGCCAGCAGCAGCCCCACCACCGACGACCGGGGCACAAAGCTGCGCAGGCGGGTGCGCAGCTCCTGATAGCCCGGCCGGGCCAGCAGGTAGGGGTTGAGACCGGGGCCGTCGAAGGACCACACGCTGGCAATCCGGTCCCGCACCTTCACCGCGGACAAAGCCCCCCCTGCCGCCGCCAGGTTGCCCCCCTTGGAGTGGCCCCCCAGCCGCAGCTGGCCGGGGAAGGACGCGGCAAAGTCCTGAATATACCCCGCCGCCGCCAGCTGCGCGGGCACTACGTCCATAAAGCTGAGGTTAAAATCCTCCTTCCAGCCCACCAGGGTGCCGTCGGTGCCCCGGAAGGCCAGAAAGGCGGAGCCGTCGTCCAGCAGGACGGTGAGGGCGGCAAACTGGGTCTCCTCTTTGGGGACGAAGCGGTCGGCGCATCGACACAGCCCCAGCCGGACAAAGCGTGGCGCGCGGGCCAGAGCCCGGAGGAGGGCAAGGTCCGCCTCACACCGGCAGCGGCCCCGCCGGGCGGGCGGAAGGGCCAGGTACTCCTCCGCCGCCTCCCCCAGGGGGACGGGCTCCTCCCCCTGGGCCGGGCCGTCGAAGTGGATGTAGGACAGCACGGACAGGACCAGCCCGTCCACGGGACCGAAGGGGACCCGGTCCAGAGACAGGTCCCCCCGCCAGGCCAGGTAGTCCAAGAGGTTACCCACCGCCATCACTCCTTTTCCCAGTCTATGACCGGGCAGGGAAAAAGGCTCATATCCCCCGAAAAATCCGCATAGGATGGAACAGCAAAAGTCGGGGAGTGTTGTGCTTTGAAAGGAAATATGGAGGAACGGGCCGAGCGGCTGGCGCTCTACATTCTGGAGAACCGGGCGACGGTGCGTTCCGCGGCACAAAAGTTTGGGATATCCAAGTCCAGCGTACACAAGGACCTGGCCGAGCGCCTGCCCACCTTCAACCGGACGCTCTACCTCCAGGTGAAAGAGGTGCTGGAGCAGAACAAGGCGGAGCGCCACATCCGGGGAGGCATCGCCACGCGGAAGAAATACAAAGGAGCATAAGAGACACGGCGGGGCTTGCGCCTCGCCGTGTTTTATGCTAAAATTGGGCTACTTTATGAAACAGAGAGGAACATCACGCCATGAGCTACGCCGACCAGGTATTTATTCAAAATTGCAGGGATATTCTGTCCCATGGGGTGTGGGACACCGACCGTCAGGTCCGCCCCCGGTGGGAGGACGGCTCCCCCGCCCACACGGTAAAGCTGTTCGGGGTGGTGAACCGCTACGACCTGCGCCGGGAGTTCCCCATCCTCACGGTGCGCCGGCAGTATATCAAATCCGCCGTGGATGAGCTGCTGTGGATCTGGCAGAAGAAGTCCAACAACATCCACGACCTGAACAGCCATGTGTGGGACGCCTGGGCGGACGAGACCGGCTCCATCGGCAAGGCCTACGGCTATCAGCTGGGGGTACGCCACCACTACCCCCAGGGGGACATGGACCAGGTGGACAAGGTGCTGTGGGATTTAAAGCACGACCCCGCCTCCCGGCGAATCATAACCACCCTCTACAACCACCACGACCTGAGCGAGATGGCCCTGTACCCCTGCGCCTACTCCATGACCTTCAACGTGTCGGGGAACACCCTCAACGCCATCCTGAACCAGCGCTCTCAGGACATGCTCACCGCCAACGGCTGGAACGTGATGCAGTACGCCGTCCTCCTCCACATGTTTGCCCAGGTGTCCGGCTTCGAAGCCGGCGAACTGGTCCACGTCATCGCTGACTGCCACATCTATGACCGCCACGTCCCTGTGGTGGAGGAGCTGATTTCCCGCACCCCCTTCGACGCGCCGAAGTTCAGCCTGGACAGGAGTGTCACCGATTTTTACGACTTCACCCCCGCCAGCGTCACCCTGGAGGGCTACCAGGCCCACCCCCTGGAGGGGAAAATTCCGGTGGCGGTGTAACCCTTAAAGCAGACACAGTCTCATGTATATAGAGAGAACGGACGCATCGTGATGCGTCCCTACAGAAAGAAGGGGCAGCGTGAACCTGATTGTCGCAGTTGACCAAAACTGGGCCATCGGCAGGGATGGCGACCAGTTGGTGTATCTGTCCGAGGACCTGAAGCACTTCAAGGCCCTCACCACCGGCCATCCGGTGATTCTGGGTCGGAAGACCCTGGCCACCTTCCCCGGAGGCCGGCCTTTGAAGGGCCGGCGCAACCTGATTTTGTCCCGGAACTCCGGTTTTTCTCCTGAGGGAGCGGAGGTATTCTCCAATCTGGACGCCCTGCTGGCCGCCGTGTCGGAGGACGCCTTTGTGATCGGAGGGGCGTCGGTGTACGCCGCCCTGCTGGACCGGTGCGACACCGCATATGTCACAAAGATTCTCCACGCGTTTCCGGATGTGGACTGCTGGTTTCCCAACCTGGACGCCCGCCCGGAGTGGCACGTCACAGAGGAGGGGCCGGAGCTGGAGGAGAAGGGGATCAAATTCCGGTACACAACCTACAAACGGGTATAGAAAACGGCCCCATTCCCTTTCGTGTCCCCTGTGTTCTCCAGGACACAGGGCCGTAAATCAGGAATCCCCCGGTCATCGCCTCAGGCGGTGACCGGGGGATTTTGACGCTCAAAACAATTTACTTCCCGCAGAAGTCTTTCGCGACCTCCACGATATGCTCCGCAGACAGCCCAAAGGCCTTGAGCAGCGCGGCGGCGGGGCCGGAGTGGCCAAACTCGTCGTTGACGCCGATGCGGCGCACGGGGGTGGGGCACTTCTCGCTGAGCAGGCCGCACACCGCCTCGCCCAGGCCGCCGATGACGGAGTGCTCCTCGCAGGTAATCACCTTGCCGCACTCCTTCGCGGCCTTCAGCACCAGCTCCTCGTCCAGGGGCTTGATGGTGCACAGGTTAATCACCCGGGCGGAGATACCGGCCTCGGCCAGGGCCTTGCCCGCTTCCATTGCCTCGTTCACCAGCAGGCCGTTGGCGATGATAGCCACGTCGGTCCCCTCCTGGAGGACCTCGCCCTTACCGATCTCGAACTTAAAGCTGGCCTCGTCGTGGAACACGGGCACGGCCAGCCGGCCGAAGCGCAGGTAGACAGGGCCCTCATACTCATAGGCGGCTTTCACAGCGGCCCGGGCCTCCACGTCGTCGGCGGGGGACATGACCACCATGCCGGGGATGGAGCGCATCAGCGCAAAGTCCTCGCAGCACTGGTGGGACGCGCCGTCCTCGCCCACGGAGATGCCGCCGTGGGTGGCGCCGATCTTCACGTTAAGGTGGGGGTAGCCGATGGAGTTGCGCACCTGCTCAAAGGCCCGTCCGGCGGCGAACATGGCGAAGGAGGAGGCAAAGGGCACCAGACCCATGGTGGAGGCCCCGGCGGCCACGGCAATCATGTTGCCCTCGGCGATGCCGCAGTTAAAATGGCGCTCCGGGAAGGCCTTCTTGAAGGTGCCCGTCTTGGTGGCCCCGGCCAGGTCGGCGTCGAAGACGATCAGGTCGTCGTGCTCCGCGCCCAGGGCGGCCAGAGCGTTTCCGTAGCTGTCGCGGGTCGCGATCTTCTTCACTTCTGCCATCTTACATCCCCTCCACTTCTGCCAGCTGGGCCTTCAGCTCAGCCATGGCCTTCTCATACTCCTCGTCGTTGGGGGCCTTGCCGTGCCAGCCGGCCTGGTTCTCCATAAAGCTGACCCCCTTGCCCTTGGTGGTCTTCATCACGATGGCGGTGGGGACCCCCTTGGTCTCCCTGGCCTGGGCAAAGGCGGCGGCAATCTGGTCGAAGTCGTGGCCGTCAATCTCCACCACGTTCCAGCCGAAGGCCTTCAGCTTCTCGGGGATGGGGTAGGGGCTCATCACCTGGTCCACCGGGCCGTCGATTTGCAGGCCGTTGTTGTCGATGACGGCGCACAGGTTGTCCAGCTTGTAGTGGCGGGCCAGCATGAAAGCCTCCCACACCTGGCCCTCCTGAATTTCGCCGTCGCCCAGCAGGGCATACACCCGGCAGCCCTTACCGGCGTGCTTGGCGGCCAGCGCCATGCCGGCGGCGGCGGAGATGCCCTGGCCCAGGGAGCCGGTGGACATGTCCACACCGGGGACGCTGTTCATGTTGGGGTGACCCTGGAGGTAGCTGTCGATGTGCCGCAGGGTGGGCAGGTCGTCCACGGGGAAGAAGCCCCGCAGGGCCAGGGCGGCGTACAGCCCGGGGGCGGTGTGGCCCTTGGACAGGACAAACCGGTCCCGCTCCTCCCACTTGGGGTTCTTGGGGTCAATGTTCAGCTCCTGAAAGTAGAGATAGGTAAAGACGTCGGCGGCGGACAGACTTCCGCCGGGGTGGCCGGCCTTGGCCCCGTGGGTGCTCTCGATGACGCCCATGCGCACCTTGCAGGCCGTGGCCATCAGCTGCTTCTTCTCACTGGCTGTCATAATGCTCTCCTTCAATTTGAAAATTTTTCTGGTTTTGCTGGGTTCTATTATAAATCAGCCGGCTGAAAAAAACAAGTGGAACCACACAAAAGAGAGGGTCCGGCTGCGCATTTTATTGCTTGGCACAGGCTGTAGGGGCGCACAGTGTGCGCCCGCAGGCAGATATTGTCCGCCCCTACATAGCCCAATTCTCAATCACCAAGCCGGGCACCCGCTCAAACTCCTTCACGTTGTTCGTCACAAGGGTGAGCTCCTCCGCCCTGGCATGTCCGGCGATCAGCATATCCAGCGGCCCGATTGGCGTTCCCCGCTCCTGTAAATAAGTCCTGATCTCTCCATACTCATACGCCGCGGCCGGCCCAAACGGCAGAATACTGAACGGCGTCAAAAATCGCAGGAGCGCCTGTTTATTTTTTCCCGGGCTTGCACTGTGTCTGACCCCATACTCCAGTTCAGCCAGCGTGATGGACGAAATAAACACCCCGCTGTGCATTGTCTCTCTCAACCTGTGCAGTACCTGTTCCGGTTTTTTCTTTATGGCATAAATACAGATATTCGTATCCAGCATATAGGTCACAGCGTCTCTCTCTCCTTCTGGCCCCCCTGGTCCCGTCCATCCTCAAAAATATCGCCGGTGAAGGCGTCCAATCCGTCCAGAAAGGTCTGCCACAGGGATTCCTTCGGCACCAGCAGAATCGCGTCTCCCAGCTGCTGCACCACAACCTCGTCCACATTGAAACGATACTTCTTAGGCAGACGCACCGCCTGGCTTCTTCCGTTCTCAAATACCTTTGCTGTCTCCATGGGTAACACCTCCTTACCGATAGTATATACCACGATATATACTTTAGTCAAGCGGTTGGCATAAAAACAGCGGGCCGGTTTCCCGGCCCGCTGCTGCGCTGATTTAGTGCTGTGCGGGAACATCTGCGCCTGTCGTATAAATACCGACAGTGGTGTCGCAGTCTTCTCCACCCACGCCGTCATCCTTGACAATGAAGCGTCCGTCTGTCCCGTCGTCCACGTCGTCGCTGGAATAGGTGACGGTTGGATTGTCGCTTCCGGGGTCACCGACGGATACCGCAATTTTCCAGTCCTGGGTCGTACCCTCAACCGTTACAATCACCCGGCTGCCCTCGCAGTCCTTCTGGTATTCATAGCGGCCTGTATTGGCCAGAACCTCGGTGATGTCCGCTTCATCCTCACCATCCAAGGTCAGGATTGCTCTGCCATCCCGGAGTTCCACAGCGGCCTCAGGGACAGAGAACAGGGTTACTTTCTCCCCGTCCGCGGTGGTCAGTTCCTGGCGGTAGTCGTCCACCCGGACGATGGAGACGATGTTGTAGAAAAACTCCTCCACCGCCTCCGGGTTGGCGGCGGCCACGCTGACCACCATCATAGCCATAGCGGCGGCGCAGATCAGGGCGGTGCGCAGGGGGCGAATACGTCTCTTGTTGGTCTTCTCAGTCATGGCGATAATCTCCTTGATTTTATCCTCGGGAGCGGTAAGCTCCCGGCAGGCTTCACGGTATAATTTCGGGTCGAACATAGACAGATTCCTCCTTCTTCTCCTCAGACAGCTCCTTCCGCAGCCGGGCCCGGGCCCGGAGCAGCCAGGTCTGCACCGTGGACACGTTGGCCTTCATGGCGGCGGCGGTCTCGGCCACGCTCAGCCCCTCATAGTAGTAGAGATAGACGGCCAAACGGTATTTGGACTCCAGAGCCATCACCGCCTCCAGCACCTCGGCCCGGGTGGGGTCCTCCGGAGCGGCGGTCTCCCGCCACTCCTCCATGGGCACAGCGGTCCGCCGCCAGAAGGAGCGCAGCACGCGGCGGCTCTCGTTCACCGCCACCCGCAGAATCCAGTGCTTCATGTGCTCCTCGCTCTCGAAGTCTTTTTTGCACTCGTACAGCCGTAAAAGCACCGTCTGCATCACGTCCTCGGCGTCGTGGGGGCTGCCCAGCGCGTGGTACGCCACCCGGTAGATGGTGTCCCCGTAGGTCCGGGCCGCCCGGGCGAATGCCTCGTCCGTCATCGCCGCTCACCTCCTTGGAAATCTGTTCTTGAAAGGCCTTTCACTATGTAATATCCATGAGCACAGGGTAAAATCTCAGGGATTAAAATATTTTTTCAGGTCCGCGTTTATCAAGGGTCTTCATCGCTTCTGTAGGGACGCATCATGATGCGTCCGCTATGGATCGCCTTCAGCACTGCGGACGCTTCATGAAGCGTCCCTACCAAAATGAGGAAAGGCCCGCCGCAGACGCGGCGGGCCTGTATTCACGACAGCAAAATCCGGTCGTTGTCCAGATCTTCGCCCACCCGGGCCTTGAACCGCTCCAGCAGGTCGTTGACGGTCATGTTCTTCCGCTCCTCCCCCTGGACATCCAGGACGATCCGCCCGCTGTCCATCATCAGGGTGCGGCTGCCCAGCTCCAGGGCCTGGTGCATGTTGTGGGTGACCATCATGGTGGTGATTTTGTGCTCCGCCACCACCTCCCGGGTGATTTTCAGCACCTTTTCCGCCGTGCCCGGGTCCAGGGCGGCGGTGTGCTCGTCCAGCAGGAGGATTTTCGGGGGCACCATGGTGGACATGAGCAGGGTCAGCGCCTGGCGCTGTCCGCCGGACAGCAGGCCTACCGGCTGCTTCATCCGGTCCTCCAGCCCCATGTCCAGCCGGGCCAGCTGGTCCCTGAAAAAAGCCCGGTCCGCCTTGCCGGTGCGGCTAAAATAGGCGTGCTGGTGCTTGGCGGTGCGCAGATAGGCCAGGGCCAGATTTTCCTCGATGGTCATATGGGGGGCGGTGCCCTTCATGGGGTCCTGAAAGAGCCGACCCAGCTGGCGGCTGCGCTGGTACTCGGGCTTAAAGGTGATTTCCTCCCCGTCCAGCACAATGGACCCCCGGTCCGGGAAAAATACCCCGGCGATGGCGTGAAACAGGGTGGACTTACCCGCCCCGTTGGAGCCCACCACCGTGACGAAGTCCCCGGGGGCCAGGTGGAGCTTCACCCCGTCCAGCGCCTTCTTCTCGTTGACGGTGCCGGGGTTGAAGGTCTTGGCGATATCGTTCAGCTTCAGCATGGGGCGCCCTCCTTTCTCCGGGCCAGCTTCTGCCGCTGGAGGGCAATCAGCTTCCGCCCCTGGGGCATGGCGATGGCCACCGCCACGATGAGGGCAGATACCAGCTTAAAGCACTCGGTGGGTACGTTGGCCGCCAGGGCCACAGCGATGATGATGCGGTAGATGCAGGAGCCCGCAATCACCCCCACAATCCGCAGGCCGATGGAGAACCGGCCGAACATGGTCTCCCCAATGATGAGGGAAGCCAGGGCCACCGTCACCATACCGGTGCCCAGGTTGATGTCGCAGCTCTTGTTCACCAGTCCGGTGAGACAGCCGGCCAGCCCGGTGAGGGAGTTGGCCACGCACAGCCCCACGGTGATGGTGAAGGCGGGGTTGATGGAGGAGGCCCGGACCATGTCGGCATTGTCCCCGGTGGCCCGGATGGACAGGCCCAGCCGGGTGCGGAAGAACAGGGCCGTCACCACCGCCACCGCCGTGAGGATGACCCCCAGCACAATGAGGGTGCTCCACCTGGTCCAGGCGGTGTTTTCGCTCAGCCCCTTGGCCAGGGACAGCAGGGTATCCGTCCCGAAGATGGACAGGTTGGACGACCAGCCCATCACCGCCAGGTTGACAGTGTACAGCCCCGTATTCACAATAATGCCGGCCAGGATGCTCTCCACCCCCAGCTTGGTCTGGAGGAAGGCGGTGACAAAGCCGGACAGCACCCCCGCCAGCATGGCGGCGGGGAGGGCCAGGAAGGGGTGGCCCGCCAGGGTGACGATGGCCCCCACGGCGAAGCCCAGGGTATAACAGCCGTCGGTGGACAGGTCAGCGATGTTCAGAATGGAGAAGCTGATGAACAGGGCCAGGGCCACCAGGGAGTAGATGGCCCCCATCTCCAGGGCGGTGCGCAGGGTTTCAACGGATAACAGCATGGCTTGCGCCTCCTAAAGGATTGGTAGGGGGCAGTCTCCGGGCCGCCCCGAATCCGGGGAATTTTTGGGGCGGCCGCAGGCCGCCCCTGCAGGAATCAGAAGCCCTGCTTGGTCGTTGTCTCAATGACGTTGATGCCCAGCGTGGAGAAAGCGGACTTGAGCTGGTCCAGGTCCATGCCGATGGCGGCGCAGGTCTCGGTGTTGATAACGGCGTTCTCGGCGGTCATAATCTGCACCGGGGTGGCGGCGGGGTCAGCGCCGTTGACCAGCAGGTCGGCCACCATCTTTGCGGTGGCCTGGCCCAGCTGGACATAGTCCACGCCGTAGCCGCAGAAGGCGCCGTTGAGGGCGAAGGAGTCGGCGCCGCCGTAGTGGGGGACCTTGGCGTCCTGGAGCTTCTCAAAGATGGCCAGCTCGGCGCTCTGGACGGTGTTGTCGGTGGGGGTAAAGATGGCGTCCACCTTGGCGGCCACCAGGGCATCCACTGCGGAGCTGATCTCGTTGGTGTTGGTGCCCGTCTTCTCCTCCACGGCGATGCCCTTGGCGGCCAGGTAGGCCTTGGCCTCCTCCACCGGCTTGGCGGAGGAGCTCTCCGACTTGGAGTACAGCAGGCCCACCTTCTGGATATCCGGGTTGGCGGCCAGCATCAGCTCCATCACCATCTCGGTGTTCAGGGCGTCGCTGGTGCCGGTGGCCTTGCCGCCGGGGGCGTTCAGGTCGGCCACAATGCCGTCCTTAATGGGGTCGGAGACGGCGGAGAAGATAATGGGGATGTCGGTGTCCTCCACGGCGGCCAGCATGGACTGGACCGCGGGGGTGGCGATGGGGACGATCACGTCCACGTCGTTGGCGATCATCTGAGCGCCGATCTGCTGGAGAATGGTGCCGTCCCCCTGGCCGTTGGCGGAGTAGTCGGCGTAGTAGAAGGTGACCCCCAGCTCCTTGCCCAGCACATCCAGTTCCGCCTGGAGACTGGACTCGATCTGGTCCAGAGAGGCGTGGTCCGTAAACTTCACGATGCCCACCTTGTAGGTCTTCTCGTGGACAGGCTGCTGGGCGCTGGAGCCGCTGCCCTGGGAGCCGCTGCCGGGATTGGGCTTGCCCATGTCTCCGCCGCCGCAGGCGGCCAGGGAGAGGGTCATGGCCAGAGACAGGGTCAGGGTCATCAGCTTCTTCATAGTATTGGTCTTTTTCATGTTGGGTTCCTCCAAATTTTTAGATTTAGGCGGCAGATGTGGGGGCCGTGCCAGGGTCCCTTTTGTTGGAGTATAAAAAAACAGCCCCTTATCCCACATGGGACAAGAGCTGCACTCCTGCGATACCACCCAAATTGACGTCTTGGAAAACGTCCGCTCGCTTCATGCGCCATCACGCATGCCCGATGGATAACGGGTGGGTCCCCGTCGGCATCTACTCAGGTCGCCCCGTTCAAGCCGCCCTCGAAAGTCCATTCGCCCGACCGCGCCCCGCTCCGATTCCACCACCCGGAGCTCTCTGAAAGGTTTGCTGTGCCGGCTACTACTCTTTCTCAAAGGTTTACTGCTGTTTGGTTGTTGTGGCTATTATAGCGGCTCCTCCCCCGCTTGTCAAGCCCCAAATTTTAATCTCCCTTTTCAGGTTGGTGCCGCCCAACGCCATTTGCGTCAAAATATCTAAAGCGAGCAGCTACCCTATACAGACATGTAGCTGCTCGATAAAATCAATTTTTTCGATTGGCATATTCACAATAAGATACTTATAATCGCAATTGTGAAAATTAATAATGCTCCCACACTGCATACGGCAATCACTTTTTCAGCCTGTTTATTCCCTCTTACTTCCATATACATTTTACCTGAAAATGAAGCACAGAAAATGGCAATTAACAATAACAATATAGAAAGTTTTTCCATATCTCCCTCCCCAGCTTCCAATTTGTTGAGCTGATTATAGCACACAGTTAACACTGCATCATCCAGATTTTCCAGGGCCTGCCGTCCCCGGCAGGCCCTGACGGATTTTTAGAGTGCGGAGTATCCGAATTTATCCACCACCGCGTCCAGCTCCTGCTTATCCCGGCACATGGGGCACTCCTCCGGCAGGTAGCTGGCGTAGCCGGGCAGGTCGTTGGTGTCGAACAGGGAGGTGATGGCGACACCGTCAATCTCCTTCAGGTGGCTGTAGATGGCGGCGATGCCCACCACGCTGCCGTTGTAGTACTCGATGCACTCGATGCCCTTGCGCACCGTGCCGCCGGTGGTGACGGAGGCCAGCAGCAGCAGGATATTTTTCCCCTCCAGCATAGACCGGGCGTTGTCCCGGAAAATCAGCTTGCCGTTGGTGCCCAGGTGCTCCCGGAGGACGTAAATCTCCCGGCCCGCGTTGATGGAGCGGAAGCCGCCCTGGGTCAGCTTCTGGGCCAGGCAGGTGCCGATCACCCGGGTGCCGTCCATACAGAGGATGGTGTCCACCATCAGGTGCTGGGTCAGGCGCTGGGAAAGCTGCTGGGCCGCCGCCTCGGCGTCCCGGATGCAGGACTGCTGGCTGGTCACATCGACAAAGTAATTGGTATGGCTGTTGCGGGTGGCAAAATGCCCCTGGGCCACCCGAAGGGATACGTCACCGACGCTGGTCGGAATCTTAAAAAACCTGGGCTCCATCGCTATTCCTCCTTTTCCTTCTTACATGGGTCATCTGCTTCTTCTTAAATATACCATATTTTTCCCGCTCTGTCCAGCTAATTTTGTAAAAAATTACAAAATCGTCCCACAAAATAACCCAGGCACGCCAAGCGCACCTGGGTTATTGCATTTCCTTCAGCTCAGTGCCGCGGCGCCCGCCTTCAAATAGGACAGATAAAATACCAGCGCGGCAATACTCACACCAAGAGCGCCCAGCACCAGCACAATGCTCAGCCCCGGCGCCGCAAAAAGCGACACTGCGGCCAGCACCGCGGCAGCCACGCCAGCCACAGCGGAAATCAGCGTCCACCTCCAGGCCTTGTCGCCCATAGCCACCTCCATCAGGCACCCACGCTCCTGCAGGAAGCTGTTTGTCCCGCGAATGACAAAATACGTCTCAAGCAGGGCGCATATCGTATTGGCCAGACTCATCAGGCTTCCGAAAACGCTCTCATTATTAGACAACAGGCCGAACACAATCCCAAGCACGCAGGCCATCAAAGCGCTCATATAGTCCTCGTGCTCGTTGCGCAGCTTTGCCAGCCCCACCAGACAGACAACACCGCCAATAAAAGCAGCTATCGACGTCAAAATCACCAACGGCAGTATTATAAAAGTAAGCAGCATACACAAAGCAGACACAATTGCAATCATGTTCCCAACATACATCAGGTTCAGACCTTCGCTGATTTTTCCTGTATCTCTCAAAGTCCTCCCTCCCTCATTTCCAAAATTTAGAAAAAGGACGAGCCGGAGCCCGTCCTTTTATGGCGCTATATCTTACTCGTTGATGCCGATAACCACGCCAGAGCCCACGGTGCGGCCGCCCTCACGGATGGCGAAACGCAGGCCGTTCTCGATGGCGATGGGGGTGATCAGCTCCACGTCCATGTCCACGTTGTCGCCGGGCATGCACATCTCAGTGCCCTCGGGCAGGGAGATGATGCCGGTCACGTCGGTGGTACGGAAGTAGAACTGGGGACGGTAGTTGTTGAAGAAGGGGGTGTGACGGCCGCCCTCGTCCTTGGACAGGACGTAAACCTGGCCCTTGAACTTGGTGTGGGGGTGAATGGAGCCGGGCTTGCACAGAACCTGGCCGCGCTCGATGTCGGTCTTGGCGATGCCGCGCAGCAGGCAGCCGGCGTTATCACCGGCCTCGATGAAGTCCAGAGTCTTGCGGAACATCTCCATGGAGGTGACGACGGTGCTCTTCTTCTCCTCCTGCAGGCCCACGATGTCGACGGTCTCGCCGGCCTTCAGCTGGCCACGCTCCACACGGCCAGTAGCCACGGTGCCGCGGCCGGAGATGGTGAACACGTCCTCAACGGGCATGAGGAAGGGCAGAGAGTCGTCGCGGGGAGGATTGGGGATATACTCGTCGACGGAATCCATCAGCTCCTTAATGCAGGCGAAGTCAGCGTCGTTCACGTCGCCGGACTCGCAGGTCAGGGCGTTCAGGGCGGAACCCTTGATGATGGGGATGTCGTCGCCGGGGAACTCATAGAAGGACAGGATCTCGCGGACCTCCATCTCCACCAGCTCCAGCAGGTCGGGGTCGTCCATCTGGTCGCACTTGTTCAGGAAGACCACGATGGCGGGCACGCCCACCTGGCGGGCCAGCAGGATGTGCTCCTTGGTCTGAGCCATAACGCCGTCGGTGGCGGAGATGACCAGGATCGCGCCGTCCATCTGGGCAGCGCCGGTGATCATGTTCTTGATATAGTCGGCGTGGCCCGGGCAGTCGACGTGGGCATAGTGCCGGGCGTCGGTCTCATACTCCACGTGGGCGGTGTTGATGGTGATGCCGCGCTCGCGCTCCTCGGGAGCCTTGTCGATGCTGGAGTAGTCCTCATACTGGGCCTGGCCCTTCAGAGCCAGATACTTGGTGATGGCGGCGGTCAGGGTGGTCTTGCCGTGGTCAACGTGACCGATGGTGCCGATGTTTACATGGGGCTTGGTACGCTCGAATTTTGCCTTAGCCATTGGAATTTTCCTCCTTATAATTCAGTTATGCTTTTTTGGGGGTTGTTGGGCTGTGGACGTATTGTGGATATTTTATCCTATTTCGTCCATAATTGCAACCCTATTTTTCATCAGTCCTGATTGCGGCCGCGCTCGGCCACGATCTTCTCAGCGATGTTCTTGGGAATCTGGACGTAGCTGTGGGGCTCCATGGAGTACTGGCCGCGGCCCTGAGTGGAGGACCGCA
>CANSXE010000011.1 GCA_947650875.1 uncultured Bacillota bacterium
CAAGATCAACCTCCTCATCCTGGACGAGCCCACCAACCACCTGGACATCCAGAGCAGGGAGTGGATCGAGGAGGCGGTGGAGGACTACGAGGGCAACCTGCTGTTTGTCTCCCACGACCGCTACTTTATCGACCGCTTTGCCACCCGCATCTGGATGCTGGAAAACGGAGCGATTACCGACTTTAAGGGTACCTATCAGGAATTTCTGTCCGCCAAGGAGAAGAGAAAAATGGCAGAGACCGCGCCCGCCCCTCAGTCCCCGGAAAAGAAGGACAGGCCCAAGCGCCCCGGCGGCACCAAAAACCTGGAGAAGGAGGTCAACGCCGCCGAGCGGGCGGTGGCCGCGGCGGAGGAGCGCATGTTTGACTTGGAACAGGAGATTCAGGAGTCGTCGGCCGACTATTTGAAGCTCCAGGAGCTCTACCAGCAGCGGGAGACCCTGGAGGACGAGCTGGCCCATCTCTACGCCGTGTGGGAGGGGCTGGCGGCAGACCTGGAGGAGGCGCGGGGATGAGCGATCAGAAGTCAAAAATCGAGGTGGCCAGCTACAAAGGAAAGCGGCTTCACCCCGTTGTAAAGGTGTTTTTGGTTCTGGTGCTGCTGGGGACGCTGGTCTTCGGAGCCCTGCTGGGCCTGGTGCTTGGCGGCGCCCACGACAGCATCGACGGCGACCCCCAGGTGATGATTATTCTGGGCTGTCAGCTCTACGACTGGGGTCCGTCGGTGATGCTCCAGGACCGGCTGGACAAGGCGCTGGACTATTTGAAGGACCACCCGGAGGTAGTGGTGGTGGTGTCCGGCGGGCAGGGGGAGAACGAGCCCACCTCCGAAGCCCAGGGTATGGCCGACTACCTGGCGGACCACGGCTTTGCCCGGGAAAACATCATTTTAGAGACCCAATCCCACAACACCCATCAAAATCTCACCTACTCGGCCAGGCATCTGGAGGAGAGAGGGGCGGATATCAAAGCGGGTGTGGTGATTGTGTCCAACGGTTTCCACCTCACCCGGGCCAAAATGCTGGCCGGACGGGCGGGGTATGAGAACGTGTCCGTTCTGGCCGCCCCCTCCAGCCACACCCCCACCCGGCTGAAAATGTATATCCGGGAGCCCCTGGCCCTGGTAAAATCCTTTGTGTTTGACCGTTAGAGACGGTGCAGGTCCATTCCGATGGCCAGCCCGGCCCGGAAGGCGCTCTGGCGGTCCAGGTGGCGGAGGATCATAAGGCCGTCCTCCAGCCGATCCGCCGCATCGCCCAACCCGTTGGCGCTCAACTCCTCCCGGGCGAGACGCACCATGGTTTCGTTTTCCCTTCGCTCGTCCTCGTCGGGGAGGAAAGAGCCGTCAAAGCGGTATTTCAGGGCGTAGTTATAGAGGGCTTCCAGCAAGGGTTCCATAGTGATACCTCCCAAGTGAATATTGCGATGTATTCATCGTAATATTATAATAAACGATGAATACATCGTTGTCAAGAGGATGTGACAAAAATGTCAATTTTTTCTGAGCGGTTAATTCAGCTTCGGAAAGATAGGGGACTGTCCCAGGTGGCGCTTTCTAAAGAAATCGGTGTTTCCTCCCGCGTTTATCAGACGTATGAGTACGGAAAATCGGAGCCGGGAATGAGCAACCTGGTCAGTATCGCTGACTTTTTCGGTGTAAGCCTGGACTACTTGACAGGGCGGACAGACACGCCCTAGAGAGCACCAAAAGCCCCCCTTGCCAAAGGGGGGAGGGCCACGAAGTGGCGGGGGGATTCCACCGGGGGACTTCGTTCAGACGGAATCCCCCAGTCACGGCTTCGCCGTGCCAGCCCCCTTTAGCAAGGGGGCCTTGACCCGCTGCGGCGGGGGACGAGAGAGCGAACAAGGAGGGCTGTCCATGCTGGACAAGCTGAACGCCATCGAGGCGAAATATTCCCAGATCGAGGCCCGGCTGGGGGCGTCGGAGACGTATAACGACCCGGAGCTGGTGGCCAAACTGAACAAGGAACAGGCCGAGCTCCAGCCTCTGGTGGAGGTCTTCCGCACCTACCGGCGCACCCTGGACGCCAAGGCCCAGGCGGAGGAGATGATGGCCGACCCGGAGCTGAAGGAGCTGGCCCAGGAGGAGTATCAGCAGGCGCTGGATGATTTGCCACGGCTGGAGAAGGAGCTGCAAATCCTCCTGCTGCCCCGGGACCCCAACGACGGCAAAAACGTCATCGTGGAGATCCGCGCCGGGGTGGGCGGGGAGGAGGCGGCCCTGTTTGCCCACTCCCTGTTCCGCATGTATTCCATGTATGCCGAGTCCAAACGGTGGCACACTGAGGTTGACTCGGCCAGCGAGACCGAGCTGGGCGGTGTAAAGGAAATTGTCTTTACAATCGAGGGGGACGGCGCCTGGTCCCGGTTCAAGTTCGAGAGCGGCGTCCACCGGGTCCAGCGGGTGCCTGAGACCGAGTCGGGGGGCCGGGTCCACACCTCCACGGTGACGGTGGCCGTCCTGCCCGAGATGGAGACGGCTGACGTCCGGATCGACCCGGCGGACGTGGAGATGCAGGTGTTCCGCTCCTCCGGGGCGGGAGGGCAGCATGTGAACAAGACCTCCTCCGCCGTGCGGCTCATCCATAAGCCCACCGGCACGGTGGTGGAGTGCCAGCAGGAGCGCAGCCAGTTTCAGAACCGGGACAAGGCCATGCGGCTGCTGGCTTCCCGGCTGTATGAGACGGAGCAGGAGAAAATTTCCAGCGAATACACCGCCCAGCGCCGCAGTCAGGTGGGCTCCGGCATGCGCAACGAGCGCATCCGCACCTATAACTTCCCCCAGGGGCGGGTCACCGACCACCGCATCGGCCTGACGCTGTATAAAATAGATCAGGTGATGGACGGCGCTCTGGACGAGATCATCGACGCCCTGGCTGCCGACCACCAGGCCGAGCTGTTGAAGGAGCAGAAGTGAGGTGTGTAGGGGCGCACAATGTGCGCCCGTTCCCGCTCTGCATAATTGGGCGGGCGGACAATGTCCGCCCCTACAAAATAGAGGAACAAAAGGAGATTGATTGGTATGGAGATGTATATTCACTACAAGTCCCTCCCCGAGGGCAAGACCCTGACCGACGTGGTGGGGGAGCTGAACGAGGTTTTGGAGGATGTGGGCTCCGTCTGCGGCGGCGAAGCCGGGCGGATTGACCTGGACCTGGAGGACGAGCGGGCCAACCCCAAGCACGCCCAGGTGGCGGTGAAGGCCTACCTCCAGCGGGTGGAGTTCCCCCGGGACACCGCCGTGGAGATCGGCGGCATGGAGATCGGAGTGTACGAGTAGGGGCGCACGTTGTGCGCCCGCGGTGAGCGGCCCTGATTCCTGCGGGCGGACAATGTCCGCCCCTACATAAGGAGTTTTCACATGTATAAACACGTTATTTTCGACCTGGACGGCACCCTGCTCAACACCATCGACGACCTGGCGGCGGCGGGCAACTGGGTGTGCCGGAACCACGGCTGGCCCGTCCACACCGTGGAGGAGTATAAATATTTTGTGGGCAACGGCATGGCCAAACTGGCCGAACGCTTTGCCCCGGAGGACTGGCGGACCCCGGAGCGGATCGCCGCCCTGCTGGAGGAGTTCATGCCCTACTACAACGCCCACAAGGAGGACAAAACCGCCCCCTATCCCGGGGTAGTGGCGCTGCTGGACCGGCTGAAGGGGGCGGGGGTGAGGATGGCGGTGCTGTCCAACAAGGCCCATTCCCTGGCCCCCGCCATCATTGAGGGCTATTTCCCCGGCGTCTTCGACTTTGTTCAGGGGGCGCTGGAGGGGGTGCCCACCAAGCCCGACCCCACCCTGCTCCGCCGGCTGATGGGGGAGATGGGGGCGACCCCGGCGGACACCCTCTTTGTGGGGGACAGCAATGTGGATATCCGCACCGCCAGGAACGGCGGACTGATCAGCTGCGGCGTGCTGTGGGGCTTCCGCACCCGGGCCGAGCTGGAGACCGAGGGGGCGGACCGCATTGTGGGGACCCCGGAGGAGCTGGGGGAGCTGATTTTGCAACGAAACGGATGAGCTGTTATGAGAACGAATCTGTTGAAAGTCAATGAGTTTGAGACGGCCGCCAGAATCATCCAGGTGGGCGGTCTGGTGGGGATTCCCACCGAGACGGTATACGGCCTGGGGGCCAACGGGCTGGACCCCGAAGCGGTGGCCCGTATCTTTCAGGCCAAGGGCCGGCCCCAGGACAACCCCCTTATTCTCCACATCCCCGACGCCGCCTGGCTGGAGCGCTACTGCCAGGACATCCCGGAATCGGCCTGGCGGCTGGCCAGGCGGTTCTGGCCCGGGCCGCTGACCATGATCCTCCGCCGGAAGCCGGTGGTGCCCGATGTGGTCACCGCCGGGCTGGACACGGTGGGGATGCGGTGTCCGGCTCATTCGGTCTGCCGGTCGGTGATTCAGGAGGCGGGAGTGCCTGTGGCCGCCCCCTCGGGGAATCTGTCGGGCAAGCCCAGCCCCACCACCGCCCGGCATATGCTGGACGATATGGACGGGAAAATCACCGCCATCCTGGACGGCGGCGACTGCCAGGTGGGGGTGGAGTCCACCATCATCGACCTGACCTGCCAGCCCCCCCGGCTGCTGCGGCCCGGCGGCGTCCCGCTGGAGGAGCTGCGGGCGGTGCTGGGGGAGGTGGAGGTGGACCCCGCCGTGATCCGGCCCCTGGAGGAGGGGGAGAAGCCCCGGGCTCCCGGCATGAAATACCGCCACTACGCCCCCAAGGCCCCGGTGACCGTGGTCCGGGGAGACCCTCTGCGCAGCGCCCAGTATATCCTGGACCACATTGCAGACAGCTACTGGGAGGGGGTCATCTGCTTCAACGAGTTCGCCCACTGGTTTGAGGACCACCCGGTGGAGGAGCTGGGGGGCTCGCTGGACCGGTTTGAACACGCCCGGCGGCTGTTCCGGGCTTTGCGGGCCATGGACGAGAACGGGGTCAAGCACATCTGGGCCCAATGCCCCGACACCGGCGGCATGGGCCTTGCGGTGGTCAACCGGCTGAACAAGGCCGCGGGCTTTCACATTGTAGACGCCTGAATTTGGACCGATTATCCCCCAAAAACGACCGACTGTCCGAAACCCCTTGCATTGTTCCATTTTTTTGCTATGTTGAAGGGGCAGAAAGGAGCGGATCGTATGAATTGGGGCAACCTGCTTTGGATTCCTTACGCCGCGGCCCACACCGCCGCCGCAACCTTTTCCACGTTTCTGGAGATAGATCTGATCGGAATACAGCGGTCCGGTCTATGGGCCTGGGCCGTCCCCGGAGTATGCCTGACCCTGCTGGCCCTGGACCTGACCGGCCGGCTCACCCTGCGGGGGAGCGGCGGAAAGATGCTGGCCGCCCTGGCGTTCCCCCTCCTGTGCAGCTGCGGAGAGATGCTGATTTTGGACGAATACGTTCTGGACGTTGCGCCGGCAGTTTGGGCGTGGGTCTTCTCCCCGCTCCTGCTGGCGGGGTACGCCCTGCTGGGAGAGAAGAAATCGGCCGCCCCGCGAAACAAAGCGGAGACCCTGCTGGAGCAGGGGAGTATGCTGGGGGTGGTGATTGCGGTTTGGCTGATGCTGATAGCCGGCGCTGTCCTCTTTATGTCAACCTTTGGCCTGCTGCTGTCTCTGATTGTGGGAGGTCTCATCTCCACCCGGAACGGTTTGCTGGACTACGGCGGAATAAAGGGGCTGCTGCTGGGGCTGCTGGCCCTCCACCTGGTCCAGTGCCGGATGTTCTGGCGGGGCCTGCGGCTGGTCAGGCAGGAGGAGCCCGACCTGGCTGGCCGGCACGCGCTTCTACTGCTGTGGCTCCCGGCGGCCAACCTGATCTGGGCGGGCCGGCTGAAAAACCGGCTGTGGAAGCGGCGGATGGAACGGGAAAACCCGGCGTGGAATCAGCTGTAGAGGAGGTAACCATGACTGTTATCGGCATCACAGGCCCCACCGGGGCGGGGAAGACCACCCTCCTCCGGGAGGTGGAAAAGCTGGGCGGCGGAGTGATCGACTGTGACGCCGTCTACCACGAGCTGCTGAAAAGGGATACCGCCCTACAGGACAGGCTGGAGCAGGCGTTCGGCCCCCTGCGGGACGAGACGGGAGCCATCGACCGGAAGAAGCTGGGGGCGGTGGTCTTCCACGACGCTGAAAAGCTGGAGACCCTCAACGCCATTGCCTGGGAGGCGGTGGTGGCCCGGACGAGGGCGCTGGTGGAGGAGTATCGGAGACAGGGGAGCGCCCTCGCGGCCATCGACGCCATCGCCCTGCTGGAGTGCCCTATAAAAGAATTATGTCAACTGAAAATAGCCGTCCTGGCCCCCCAGGAGGTCCGGGTAAGGCGCATCATGGCCCGGGAGGGCATTTCCCAGGACTACGCCTGGGCCCGGGTGAAGGCCCAGAAGCCGGATGAATATTTTATCCAAAGCTGTGACTATACTCTGATTAACGACTGTGAAACAGCGGAGGAATTTGCCCGGAAGGCGTGGGCATTGCTGGAGGAGAGCTCATGAATCACAGCGACGATAAGGGCTGGAACTACCCGTTTGAGACCTTGCCCGAGTGGCGGGAAAAGGAGATCTTCCATTTATGGGAGCATCCAGGGTCCGATACTGCCTGCGTGATCTACCACGAGACCGAATTGAGAGGGATGAGCGATTGGACCGGAGCGATCGCACTGCTCAAAAATAAGGCGGAGCCCAAGCTCCTGTTTGCTGAGATCGGCTATGATACCCCGGACTGGGGCCCAGCTTACAGCGAAAATGGGCAGTTCCTCTTTATGAAGACCTACTTTTGGCGCGATGGTCAGGAGACGACCGCATTTCTGATCTTGGATATGCTCCAGGAGCGGTTCTCCTTCTGTGACGCTGGCCCTATCGGCTATCACTATACTGTGATCGAAAAAGCGCCGGATTCTTTTTGCCTGGAGGTGACTCCCTTCACGCTTTCTCTGCATAAGGGAGAGAGGAAGGTGGAGGAGCTGCCGCCCATCCCGCTCCAAATGGACCGGCAGGCCTGGCGGCCCTTTTCTGAACTGCATGATTATCCGGGCTGGTGGAAAAAATGGAAGGTGAAAAAGTAATTAAAATATTTCTGTAGGGGCGGACAATGTCCGCCCCTACATGAAAATCTGTCAATGGGATAAGCCCCAAAATACGACTAGGAGGTTATTTTTATGAGCGAAGAAAAGAAGGAACAGACCCGAGGCGAGCAGCTGCGCAAGGCGCTGCTCTACGACAAAAAAAACGGCTACGACCGGCTGATTCCCGGTGATTTGGAAGCCATGGAGACCTACTGCACCGGCTACAAGCAGTTCCTGGACGCGGGCAAGACCGAGCGGGAGTGTGTGGACCGGGCGGTGGCTCTGGCGGAGCAGGCGGGGTTTAAGCCCTACGTCCGGGGCGGCGAGCTGAAGCCGGGGGATAAGGTCTACCGGGTGAACCGGAGCAAGGCGGTCACCCTGGCGGTAATCGGCAAGCGGCCCCTGTCGGAGGGGGCCAACATCGGCGCGGCCCACATCGACTCCCCCCGCCTGGACCTGAAGCAGAACCCCCTCTATGAGACGGAGGAGCTGGCCTATCTGAAAACCCACTACTACGGCGGCATCCGCAAATATCAGTGGGTGACCATCCCCCTGGAGCTCCACGGGGTGGTGGCTCTCAAAGGGGGCCAGACCGTCCGGGTGTCCATCGGCGGGGGGGAGGACGACCCCCTGTTTACCATCGACGACCTGCTGCCCCACCTGGGGGTGGAGCAGTCCAAAAAGCCCCTGGGGGAGGCCATCCCCGGCGAAAGCCTGAACATCCTGGTGGGCAGCCGCCCCCTGGCCGACGACGAGGGCAAGGAGCGGGTGAAGCTGGCCGCCCTGGAGCTGCTCAACCGGAAGTACGGCATTGTGGAGGAGGACTTTATCTCCGCCGAGCTGTCCGCCGTCCCCGCCTTCAACGCCCGGGACATCGGCTTTGACCGCTCCCTCATCGGCGCCTACGGCCACGACGACCGGGTGTGCGCCTACGCCTGCCTGGCCGCCCTCCTCCAGCTGTCCGCCCCGGAGTACACCGCCGTGTGTATGCTGGCCGACAAGGAGGAGATCGGCTCCGAGGGGGTCACCGGCATGAAGTCCGCCGCCTTCGACACCTTCATGGAGGACCTGTGCCAGGCCCAGAACGTCCCCCTGCGGGCCTGCTATGAGAAGTCCTTCTGCCTGTCCGCCGACGTCACCGCCGCCTACGACCCCAACTTTGCCGACGTGTATGAGAAGCGCAACAGCGCCTTTGTCAACTACGGCATGGGCCTGTGCAAGTACACCGGGGCCCGGGGCAAGTCGGGGGCCTCCGACGCCTCCGCCGAGGTGGTGGCCCGGGTGCGCCGGGTGCTGGACAGCGCAAACGTGGTCTGGCAGATGGCCGAGCTGGGGAAGGTGGACGCCGGCGGCGGCGGCACCGTGGCCGCCTATATGGCCGAGCGGAACATCGACACTCTGGACGCCGGCGTGCCGGTCCTGTCCATGCACGCCCCCTTCGAGACGGTGGGCAAGCTGGACTGCTATATGACCTTTAAGGGCATGAAGGCGGTTTTTGAAGCGCTGTAACAGGAAAGGGCCCGCCATCCGGCGGGCCCTAAACTTTATTTCAGCTTCTTTTCCAGCCTGCGCACCTTGATAGCCAGAACGGCACAGACGATCAACAGGAGGAGGGGGACACCCAGGGAGAAAAAGGTCTCCATAGGGTTGAGCGTGGCGGTGGCGGTTATAATGGCGGTGGGGCCGTCCGCTCCACCGATGATTTCGGCTGCGGCGGGGGAGAGGTAGATTCCCTTCACCAGCTCCGCCCACACCGAGCTGAAAAAGGTGGTGAACAGCCACAGTAGGCTCAGCGCGCCGCTGCCGGTGAGAAACCATCGGAACAGCCGTAAATACCGCCGGGCGGTGGACCGCTCCAACTGTCCTATGGCCTGGGAGACCACCGCTCCCGCCTCGGCCACGGTGAGGGTGTCCGTCTCCTGGCGCTTCCCCTGCATCAGCTCCACCAGCGACACCCCCAGCGCCTGGGCCAGCGGCTCCAGCAGCTTCACATCGGGAAACCCCTTGGCCGTCTCCCATTTGGAAACGGCCTTGTCGGTGACGTTCAGCCGGTCGGCCAGCTCCCTCTGTGTAAGCCCCTGTTCCTTCCGCAGCTGGGCGATGAAGGCCCCAAACCGTTCGTTGTCCATGTCATTCGCTCCTTTCATTGCTCCAAGTGTAGCGCAGAGCGGGCCAAAAGGCAACCTACGAAAAGTAGAGCGGCTAAAATCCCTGGTTTTGCGCATCCTAACAGGGCGATGCAGGGCTTCTCCTGCAAGGTCAATCACGCAAAATCAGGAGGGAACAACCATGGACGAAGAACAGCTGCCCCAGGAGGGGGACATCCAGCCCATTGTGGACCTGGGGTCGTCAATCATCCGCACCGACCGGGGGACCATCTATGTGCTGACCATTGTGGGCCAGATCGAGGGCCACCAGCTGCTGCCCCCCACCAGCAAGAGCACCAAGTACGAGCACGTCCTGCCCCTGCTGGCCACCATCGAGGGCAGCGGGGAGATCGACGGCCTGCTCATCCTGCTGAATAACGGCGGGGGAGACGTGGAAGCGGGGCTGGCAATCTCAGAGGTGATCTCATCCATGTCCAAGCCCACTGTCTCCCTGGTGCTGGGGGGGAGCCATTCCATCGGGGTGCCCCTGGCGGTGTCGGCCAAGAAGTCGTTCATCGCCCCCTCGGCGGCCATGACCATCCATCCGGTGCGGCTCAACGGCCTGGTGATTGGCGTGCCCCAGACCTTCTACTACTTCGAGCGCATCCAGGAGCGCATTTTGCAGTTTGTCACCGCCAACAGCAATATAAAGCGGGAAGCCTTTACCAAGCTGATGCTCCAGACGGGAGAGCTGGCCGCCGACGTGGGCAGTGTCATCTACGGCGAGGAAGCGGTGGAGCTGGGGCTCATCGACCGCATCGGCGGGCTGTCCGACGCCCTGGAGTGCCTGTATGGGATGGTGGAGGAGAAGAAGTAGGGGGACAGTCTCCGCGCCGCTGCCCCTTGACGGCTGAATATCAGACTGACGAAACAAAAAGCCGGGGAATATCCCCGGCTTCTGGTATAAGTTATTCCTTTTTGGTGGGTTTGTACTGCGCATCCCCGCTCTCGACGTACTTAATCAGGTTGACGATTTCCTGGGCGGTCCACCCTGCGCTTTCCAGGGCCTCAATGAGCCTGTAGTTCTCCTGCATGTTCATTGCTGTTTCCCTCCTTCGTTGTCCTGTTCCATAGATAGAATAACAAATCCCTTGCGAGGTGTCAAGAAAGGATATTTTAAAGGACACTTCTCGACAAAAAACGGAATCCCCCCGCCACCGGACTGCGTCCGGCGGCCCTCCCCCCTTTGGCAAGGGGGGCTTTTAGGCGCTGGCCGGTCTGTTTTCGCTCCAAAGGCCCCCTTGCTAAAGGCTGCGCCCGCAGGCGCGTTTCGAGACCAACCGCCGCAAAGCGGCGGCTCTTAGGCCGAGATGGCTGGCATTTGCGAAGCAAATGACTGGGGGATTCCGTATCTCCCTGACCGCCAAGGCACGCCCCCGCATAAAAATCTAGGATATTCCCCCGCAATAAAAACACTGGAATTTTCCTCCGGCCTGTGTTAATATAATAGTTAGTGATTTTATGGGCGTCTGCCCGTTTTAGGGGGTACATAATTTTGACCTATTTCATGTCCGCCATCCTGGGCTTTGTTCAGGGTGTGGCCGAATTTCTGCCCATCTCCAGCTCGGGCCACCTCACCCTGTTTCAGCACTTTTTCGGTATGGATGAGCCTGACCAGCTCTTCAACGTCCTGCTCCACTTTGCCACCCTGCTGGCGGTGTGCGTGGTCTACTGGCGGGATATCTGGGAGATGATTGTGGAGTTCTTCTCCTTCTTCACCGACCTCTTCTCCCGCCGCCGCTACCGGGGCAACCCTCCGGAAGCGCGGCGGATGGTGCTGCTTATTATTGTGGGCACTCTGCCCCTGTTTCTGGTGCTGCCCATCAAAGACCGGGTGGAAGCCTTTGGCAATAACCCCATGTTTGTCTGCGGGGCGCTGCTGGTGACGGGCTGTATCCTCTTCCTCTCCGACCAGATGGCCCGGGGACACAAAAACGCCCGGAGCGCCACCCTGCTGGATGTGCTGCTGGTGGGCGTGGCCCAGGGGGTGGCCACCATCCCGGGGCTGTCCCGCTCCGGCTGTACCATCTCCGCCGGCATGACCCGGGGGTTTGACCGTAAATTTGCGGTGCGCTACTCCTTCCTCATGTCCCTGCCCGCCGTGCTGGGAGCCACCCTGCTGGAGGTGCTGGACGTGATGAAGCTGGAGGGGGGCGTCCCGGCGGAAAACCTGCCCAAGTACCTGCTGGGTATGGCTGTCGCCGCTGTGGTGGGTTATTTCTCCATCCAGTTGGTGAAGCTGCTGGCCAGCAAGGGCCGCTTTGGCGCCTTCGCCTACTACTGCTGGGGGGCGGGTGCGCTGTTTATCCTGCTGAACATCATAGGCTGGACCCTTGTGCCGGCGGTATAGGCTCCCTTTGACAAGGGGGGACCTGCTTACACCTTTGAAAGGAAGTTTACATAATGGCAACACAAAAGAAAACAGGGGGGAGCCGGGCCGTCTCCGGCGGGGGGCGGAGCAGCTCCTCCCGTTCCGGCGGGGGAAGCCGGGCCAAAAGTCCCGCCCGCGGCCGGCAGTCCGCCCCCCAGCGCCCTGTCCGCCGGGAGGTGGGGGCGGTGGTCTGCCTGCTGCTGGCGGTCTTCTCCGCCCTGGGCTACTTCAATATGAAGGCCATCTTTATCAGCTGGTTTTGTGCCCTGCTCAAGGGGCTGCTGGGCTATGGATTTCTGCTGGTGCCCCCAGCCCTGCTGCTGACCGCCTATATTCTGGCCTTCCACCGGGGGCGTCCTGTGCAGCTGAGGGTGACCTGTGCGCTGCTGCTCCCCCTGATTTTCGCCTGCCTGTTCCACGGTATGCTCATCGAGCCTATGGCGTGGAGCGGAGCCCTTTGGGGAGAGCTGGTGGAAAGTGGAAAGACTTTACACTCCGGCGGGGCGCTGGGCGGAATCCTTGCCCAGAGCTTTGTCTCTCTGTTCACGGCCCTGGGGGCCACCATTGTCTTTGTGATTGCCGGGGTGTTTGCGGGGCTGGCCGCCTTCGACCGCTCCATTGTGGATGTGGCCGACTGGGTGTTTAACCGTCCTGCCTACGACTACGAGCCGGAGCCGGCCCCCCGCCGGGACCGCCGCCAGGAGCGGGGGAAGCGGTATGAGGAGCCCCTTCCCGCCCGGACGGGCAAGCGCGCTTCCTTTGATATTCCGATGGAGGACGGCCCTCTGACCGGTCAGGAGCCGGCTCCGCCCAAAAAGAAGGGCTTTTTCAACAAAAATCCCCGGGTGCCCTCCCCCGACCAGCTGCTCCAGTCCGGCGCGAAAGTGGTGGAGGAGGTGCCGGAGGAGACCCCCGAGCCCAAGGTGCTGGAGGTGGAGTTCCCCTCCATCTCCAAGCCGGAGCCCATCACCCATCCAGGCGCAGAACAGGAGTGCCCTGTCCCGGAGCCCGCCGCCCCTGTGACGGAGAAGCCGGCATATCCCGCCCCGCCGGCCCCGCCTAAACCTGTTTCCTCAGTCCCGCCTGAGCCCTCCGCTCCGGCATCACCTCCGCCTGTTGCGGCCGTCCCCACGCCCAACGCGCTGCTGTCCAAGGTGACGGCCCAGGAGGCGGCCAGCGAAGCTGCCCAGCTGGGGGCGGAGATTGAACAGGCCATGGGCCAGAGCCCCCTGCCTTACCAGTATCCCCCCCTGTCCCTGCTCAGCGAGAACGGGGGGGAGATCGGCGGCGAAGCCCTGGGGGAGCTGAACGCCAACCGCCAGCGGCTGGGGGACACCATCCACTCCTTCGGCATCGACGCCAACATCATCAACGTGGTCCGGGGGCCGTCGGTCACCCGGTATGAGCTGGCCCTGGAACAGGGGGTGAAGCTGAACAAGCTCACCAACCTGGCCGACGACATCGCCCTGGCCCTGGGGGCCACCGGGGTGCGCATCGCCCCCATCCCGGATAAGATTTCCGTGGTGGGCATCGAGGTGCCCAACAAGGTGGTCTCCCCGGTGAGCATCCGGGAGGTGATCGGCTCGGCCAACTTTACCGGCAGCAAATCCAAGACCTCCTTCGCCGTGGGCAAGGACATCAGCGGCCAGGCCATTGTGGGGGACATCGGCAAGCTGCCCCACCTGCTCATCGCCGGCACCACCGGCTCGGGCAAATCCGTCTGTACCAACACCATCATCACCTCCCTGCTCTACAAGGCCACCCCGGAGGAGGTCCGTCTCATCATGGTGGACCCCAAAATGGTGGAGCTGGGCATCTACAACGGTATCCCCCACCTGCTGATTCCCGTTGTGACAGACCCCAAGAAGGCGGCGGGAGCCCTCCAGTGGGCGGTCACCGAGATGATGAAGCGCTACCGCACCTTCTCCGAGGTGGGGGTGCGCAAGCTGGAGGAGTACAACGCCTACGCCGCCCGCACCGAGGGTGTGGACAAGATGCCAGCCATTGTGGTCCTCATCGACGAGCTGGCCGACCTGATGCTGGTGGCCGCCAAGGAGGTGGAGGAGTCCATCTGCCGGGTGGCCCAGATGGGCCGCGCTGCCGGGATGCACCTGGTAATCGCCACCCAGCGGCCCTCTGCCGACGTAATCACCGGCCTGATGAAGGCCAACATCCCCTCCCGCATCGCCTTCGCCGTGGCTTCCGCCATGGAGTCCCGGATCATTCTGGACACCCAGGGCGCCGAGAAGCTGGTGGGCCGGGGGGACATGCTCTTCGCCCCCCTGGGCAGCGGAAAACCCCAGCGGGTTCAGGGCTGCTTCATCTCCGACCCGGAGGTGGCCGCCGTGGTCAACTTTGTCAAGCAGAACAGCGGCGCGGTCCAGTATGACGACGCCGTGATGGAGGAGATCGAGCACAACGCCGCCGAGAAGGACAAGGGCTCCAAGGGGGTGGGTGGCTCCGCCCCCGAGGATGTGGGCAGCGACTACGACGAGCTCATCGACGCCGCCGCCGAGGTGGTGGTGGAGACGGGCCAGGCGTCGGTGTCCATGCTCCAGCGGCGGCTGAAGCTGGGCTACGCCCGGGCCGCCCGGCTGGTGGACCAGCTGGAGGAGAAGGGCATCGTGGGCCCCTTCGAGGGGAGTAAGCCCCGGCAGCTGCTTGTCACGAAAGAGCAGTGGCAGGAGATGAAGTACCGCCAGGGCATCACCACCCCCGGCGACGCCTTCGCCGCTCCGGACCCCGTCCAGCCGGAAGAGAGCGCACCCCCCTTCGATGTGGAGGACGCCCTGGACAGGGCGGAGGAGGATACACTGTAGGGACGCATCATGATGCGTCCGTATCCATCGGGCGGTACAGCACGGGGCGGACGCTTCATGAAGCGTCCCTACGAAGGTGGAGGATGCCCCCACAGATTAAACCATCGGGAGAGAAAAATACACATGACCCAACAAAACCGGCAGCGGGCGGTCCGCCTTTTTGTGGCGGTGCTGGCCCTCACCGCCCTGGCCAACGGCCTGGGCAACACCATCTTTTCCAACTACTTCAACGAGGTTTTCCACATCGACTCCGTCCAGCGGGGGTTTATTGAAGTTCCCCGGGAGAGCCCCGGCATCCTGTGCATGGTGCTGGTGGCCGCCCTGGGCTTTCTGGGCAACCTGTGGATGTCCGTTGCGGCCCAGGTGCTGGTGCTGATTGGCTTCATGGTGCTGGGCTGGATGTCCCCCGGCTACGGGACCATGCTGGTGTTTTTGTTCATCCACTCCCTTGGGATGCACTTCTTTATGCCCCTGAACGACGCCATCTCCATGGACCTGGCCGAGAAGGGGAAGGTGGGAACCACCCTGGGCAGGTTCAAGGGGGTAAACACCCTGTTTTCCATGGTTGCGGCGGTACTGGTGTTCGTTGGCTTTCGGACGGGCTTTTTCAGCTTCCAGTCCAAAACGGTTCTGCCCTTTGCCATCGGAGCGGCTGCGACCGCCGGAGCGGTGGTCCTGCTGGCGCTGATGGCCATGTCCAGCGGACAGAGGGACGCAGTGAAAAACCACAAACTGCTCTTCCGCAGGCGGTACATGCCCTACTACATGGTCACCCTGGCCTACGGCTGCCAGAAGCGGATTAAAATCGTCTTTGCCCCCTGGGTGGTGATTAACCTGCTGGGGCGGGGGGCGGACACCGTGGCCCTGCTCACCATCGTGGTCCACCTGGCGGGGACCTGGCTGGCCCCCGTCATTGGAAAGATGCTGGACAGGCTGGGCGTGAAGCGGATGCTGTGGGTGGAAGCTGTCTACATCGCGGTTTCCTTCTCGGTAATGGGCCTGCTGGCCGGGATGCTGGCAGGGGGGAGCTTCGGCCTGAGCGACCCCCTCACATGGCTGGTCTTCGGGGCCTATGTGCTGTGCGTCCTCTTCGAGCAGTTCAACATGGTCCACTCCTACATGATGCGCGCCATCGCCCTGGACCCCTCCGAGGTCACCCGCACCCTGTCCGTGGGGCTGAGCGTGGACCATGTGATGGCCATTGTGGCGTCCCCCATCATGGGCCTGATCTGGAATGCCTGGGGCGTGCAGTATGTATTCTGGCTGGCGGCGCTGTCCGCCCTGTTCCAGGTGGCGGCCGCCGCCATGACGGAGCGGTAGGGACGCTTCACGAAGCGTCCGCCGGGCCCGCTCCGCGCCGGCAGGGGCAGAAATGTTTCATTTATATTAAATTTCGCCAAAGCTCTTTACATCGGCAAAGTTTTGGAGTACACTAGGGGAAAAGCAGCATTTTGGAGGTGCTGATATGGACGAGATGGATTTCACCCGTAAATTCAGCCTGGGCGATCAGCGTGACATGGAAATCAAGGCCATTCTGATGACAGTGTATCAGGCGCTGCAGGAGAAGGGCTATAACCCCATCAACCAGATTGTGGGCTACATCCTGTCCGAGGACCCCACCTATATCACCAACCACAACAACGCCCGGGCCCTCATCCGCAAGGCGGACCGGGACGAGCTTCTGCAAACCCTGGTCAGGTACTACCTGACCCACTGAACAGGCCAAAAACGGCCCGCCCACCGGCGGGCCGCTTTTCGTAGGAGGGAGCATACATGAACATCTTAGTCAGCCACTGCTTTTTAGGGGAGCCCTGCCGGTACGACGGGCAGAGCCGGCTGGACCGGCAGGTCATCGAGCTCCACCGGGCGGGGCACAACCTGATCCCCGTCTGTCCCGAGCTGCTGGGGGGGCTGGACGTCCCCCGGAGCCCCGCAGAGCTCCAGCCCGACGGCCGGGTCCTCACCCAGGACGGCCAGGACGTCACCGCCGCCTACCGCGCCGGAGCGGAGCGGGCGCTGGAGATTGCCAAGGAGAACGGGTGCACCGTGGCCGTGCTGAAGGCCCGGTCCCCCTCCTGCGGCTGCGGGGAGGTGTACGACGGCACCTTTACCCACACGGCGGTCCCCGGCTGGGGGGTGACCGCCCGCCTGCTGGCCGACGCCGGCATCGAGGTGATGGATGAGGAGCACCTGCAAGCCCGGCTGTACCTGTAGGGGCGGACATTGTCCGCCCGCCTTCCGCGACGCCGGTACGCTGATATCCGCCCCTGCACACGAAGGGACAAAAATCCATCGAAAACGGTCTGACGATAAAAAATTTAGGACCGGTCAAAGCGGTATGAAAGACCTCCCCCCGGAAATACTGGAAACAGTATCACACCGGGCGGGAGGTTTTTTCCATTATGCAGCACAAAGTGGAGATATGCGGGGTGAACACCGCCAAGCTGAAGGTACTGAAAAGCAGCGAGACCCAGGCGCTCCTTCTCCGGGCCAAGGCGGGAGACGCCGCCGCCCGGGAGGAGCTCATCGCCGGCAACCTGCGGCTGGTGCTGTCGGTGATTCAGCGGTTCGCCAACCGGGGGGAGAACGCCGACGACCTGTTTCAGGTGGGGTGTATCGGCCTGATTAAGGCCATCGACAACTTCAACACCGACCTGGACGTGAAGTTTTCCACCTACGGCGTCCCCATGATTGTGGGGGAGATACGCCGCTACCTCCGGGACAACAGCACCATGCGGGTGTCCCGGGCCATGCGGGACACGGCCTACAAGGTCCTGCAAGCCAAGGAGGCCTACATGGCCCAGCACCAGCGGGAGCCCTCCATCGAGGAGATTGCCAAGATCCTGGACATCAAGCGGGAGGACGTGGTTTTTGCCCTGGACGCCATCCTGGAGCCGGTGTCCCTCTACGAGCCGGTGTACTCCGACAGCGGAGACACCATCTGCGTGATGGACCAGGTGAAGGACAACAAAAACAACGATGAGATGTGGGTGGAGCGCATCGCCCTGAAGGAGGCGGTGGGCCACCTCACCGACCGGGAGCGGAAAATCCTCTCCATGCGCTTCTTCCAGGGCAAGACCCAGATGGAGGTGTCCGCCGAGATCGGCATCTCCCAGGCCCAGGTCTCCCGGCTGGAGAAAAACGCCCTGCGGCAGATTCGGAAGGAGATGTGAGGGGCTGGCATTCGCGAAGCGAATGACTGGGGGATTCCGTTTCCGGAAAGGCTCTGCGGAATCCCTCCACCACCGCCTTCGGCGGCGGTCCCCCTCCCTTTGGCAAGGGAGGCTTTGGAGCTCTCCTGCACTGCCGAAAAAGTCCAGAGCGATCTCTTTCTCTCTCCCCCCGCCGCCCACAAAGCGGCACGGTATCAGTAGCGGTAGCAGTATCAGTAACTGTTTCAGTAACAGTAACGCGGCCTTAAATGCACGCAAACGTGCAACTTTCTCCCTTTCCCCCCGTGGGGTAAGGAGATGATTGACATGGCAAAGCCGAAAAAGAGTTTTGTGGTTTACTTTGACAGCTACCCCATCCTGTCCGCCTTGCCCATGGAGCAGCGGGGGATGCTGTTCTCCGCCCTCATGATCTACGCCGACCGGGTTTGGAGGGACCGCTCTGTCACCCTGGAGGAGGTGCTGGAGGGGTTTCCACGGCTGTCCCCGGAGACCCGGATGGCATGCGGCTTTATGGGCGCGGCCATCCAGCGGGACACGGACGCCTGGCTGAACAGGCGGGAGTACCGCCAGCAGGGCAAGCCAGGCGGTCAGAAAAAGGGGGACCCGGAGACAGCCGACCGCCGGGCCAGAGAGGACATGGACCGGCTCCGGCGGCTGCTGGAGCGGGAGACAGCGAAGGGGGAGGTTTAGTCCCGCCGCAGGTCCTCGCCCTGATAGTATTTTTCCAAGGCCTTGGATGCCAGGGCGAAAATCACAAGGCAAAGGATCAGGTCGATACCGATATAGCTGATGTTGTAGACAAAAGAATAAAGATAGGGATTATCAAATACCATACCCATCAGTTCAGTAGGAGCCAGGATACGGTAAACGGTGATGCCGCTGGCAAAGTGGACCAGAAAGCGGCCAACGGCGCCAAGGACGCTGCCCCAGTAAATTCCGCCGGGTTTTCCCTTTCCCAAGCCGGTCAGGGCAACTGGAATGGGTGCCACAATGTAGTCCAGAATAATGGAGACCCAGCCATATCCAACCGCCCCCTGGACAAAGACTTGGAGCACACCGAAGGCGGTGCAGGTGACCAGACCGGGGCCTATGCCCCAGCGTACACAGAACAGAAACAAGGGAAGCATTTCCAGAGAGATGGAACCGCCATTGGGGAATTCATAGGGCTTAATCATCCCCAGCACCAGGGCCAGGGCGATCATGATACCGGCCTCCGCCAGCATCCGGGTGGTTTTGTTTTTTGTCATTGTCGATTCCTCCAAATAAAAAAATACCGCATTACATCCGGACGGGTGTAGTGCGGTTTTAGAGGAGACGACGGCACGGTCTCTCTTTCACTTCCTACGCCGGCATTACCCGGATCAGGTTCAAGGGACCGGAGACAGCGTTGTTGTCTCTGCATCTCAGCCGGGAACGAAGCTCCCAGCGCCCCTGTGTTCGATTGTACTGCGGTTCGCAGTCCATTGTAGACCCTGCCGGAGGGTTTGTCAATCTTTTTTTATCCCAGTGCCACGTCCAAAATCATCATCAGCAAAAAGCCCGCCATCACCCCCAGGGTGCCCGAGTGGCCCCCCTGGGACAGGTTGGCCTCGGGGATGAGCTCCTCCACCACCACATAGAGCATGGCTCCGGCGGCGAAGGACAGCAGCCAGGGCAGGACCAGCTGGACCGTCCCGGCCACCAGCACGGTGAGCAGGGCGAACACGGGCTCTACTACCCCGGAGGCCGCCCCAATGAGGAAGGATTTGCCCTTGCCCATCCCCTCCTGGTACAGGGGCAGGGAGATGGCCGCCCCCTCTGGAAAGTTCTGGATTCCGATGCCCAGGGCCAGGGCGGTGGAGGCGGTGAGGAGGGCGGCGTCGCCGTTCTGGGCGGCCAGGGCGAAGGACACCCCCACCGCCATCCCCTCGGGGATGTTGTGCAGGGTGACGGCCAGCACCAGCAGGGCCGTCCGGCTGGGACTGGCCCCCCGGTGGAAGGACTCCGGCCCGAAGTGGGGGAGGAGATAGTCCATCAGCAGGAGGAACCCGATGCCCAGCAGCGAGCCCCCCGCGGCGGGGAGCCAGCCTGTCTGACCCAGCTCCTCCGCCTTCTCGATGGCGGGAATGAGCAGCGACCACATGCTGGCCGCAATCATCACTCCGGCGGCAAAGCCCAGCATCACCCGGTGGAGGGTCTGGGAGTTTTTCCTGTGGAACAAAAAGACCACGGCGGCCCCGGCGGCGGTCATCAGGGCGGTAAAGCCCGTGCCGGCGGCGGCCCAAGTAAGTGCCTGTAACACGATGTAAGTATCCTTTCTGGAAGACTCGCAGGCATCGCCTGTTCGGTTGCTTCCAGATTAGGCTATGTAGGAGGGCAGCTCAAGGTGTATGCGGGAGCGGACCGTGTCCTGCCCCTACAGGGAGAGGAACACCCGTGCCATCCAGTAGCCGATGGCCATGCAGCCGGGGAAGGTGAGCAGCCAGGCCAGGGCGATTTTCCCGGCGGTAGCCCAGTCGGGGCGGTTCCCCCCGGCGGACCCCACCCCCAGCAGGGCGCAGGTACGGGTATGGGTGGTGGAGACGGGCAGGCCCAGCAGGGTGGCGGCGAATAGACAGGCGATGTTCCCCAGGTCGGCGGCCAGCCCCTCCCGGGGGCCCAGGGAGACCATCTCCCGGCCCACGGTGTCGATGATCCGCCGGCCCCCCATGAGGGTGCCCAGGGCCATGAACCCAGCACACAGCCCCATGAGCCACAGGGGGATGACAAAGGTGCCCTCGTCGGCCCGGCCCTGGGCCAGGGCGGTCCCCAGCAGGAAGACGCCGATGAACTTCTGGCCGTCCTGGGCCCCGTGGAGGAAGGCGGTGGCCGCCGCCCCGGGCAGCTGTGCCAGAAGGAATGTACGGTCAGATAGCTTTACAGCTTTTAGGCGGCTCTGCGCCCCCCGTCCCGCCCAGAAGCCGGCGGCGGTGGACAGGACCAGCCCCAAAATCACCCGTGCCCAGCAGTCCCAGCGGATGCAGGAGAGGGAGCCCTCCAGGGCCACCGCCGCCCCGGAGATGCCGGCCACCAGGGCGTGGCTCTCGCTGGTGGGGATGCCGAAATACCAGGCCGCCGCCGCCCACAGGACGATGGCCGCCATGGCGGCGCACAGGGCGGTGAGGGCGGCCCTGGGCCCGCCGCCGAAGGAGGCGATGGAGTAGACCGTCTCAGCCACCGAGGCGTTCACCGAGGTGACGCACAGCACCCCCAGAAAGTTGCACACCGCCGCCAGCGCCACGGCGGGCCGGAAGGGGAGGGCCCCCGTCACCACCGCCCCGGCGATGGCGTTGGGGGCGTCGGTCCAGCCGTTCACCAGCAGGACGGCCAGGGTGAGCAGAACCGTGCCAAACAGGGCGGGATTCCCGCCTAACTGGCCTAAAAAGTCAAAAAATGACAGGGGCATGGACAACACCTCCATGTCCCAGGGTATGCGGATTGTTTCGTTGTTAGCACAGGGGACATCATCCGCCCGTGGGTTTCCGGCCTTGCACGGCGGGATCGTAGGGACGCATCACGATGCGTCCGTCATGGCGTGTCCGTCGTGGCGCGTCCGTCGTGGCGCGTCCGTCGTGGCGCGTCCGTCGTGGTGCGTCCGTCGTGGTGCGTCCGTCGTGGCGTGTCCGTCATGGCGTGTCCGTCATGGCGTGTCCGTCATAGTGCATCCGTCGTGGCGCGGTATCGGTCTGCGGACGCTTCGTGAAGCGTCCCTACGGAGGTTGGCTGACGCAGCCATAATCTTTGACCGCATCCCGCGCACAGTGACAATCAGCGGCAAAAGAACGCATTGCCTGCAATAGATTTTGACGGCCCTCCCGGTGTAATATGGTAATAATACCACAACAGGAGGTCTTCTGCCATGAAATATGGACACTTTGACCAACAAAAGAGGGAGTACATCATCGACCGGGTGGACGTGCCGGTCTCCTGGACCAACTACCTGGGTGTGGAGGACCTGTGCGCCGTGGTCAACCACACCGCCGGGGGCTACCTGTTCTATAAGAGCCCGGAGCACCACCGGATCACCCGCTTCCGGCCCAACGGCGTACCCATGGACCGGCCCGGTCACTACATCTACCTCCGGGACGGCGAGACGGGGGAGTACTGGTCGGTGTCCTGGCAGCCCTGCGGCGGGCCGCTGGAGCACTACCGCTGCCGCCACGGCCTGAGCTACTCCGTCTACGAGTGCACCCGGGGGGACATCCACGCCGCACAGACCCTGTTTATCCCCCTGGGGGAAAATGTAGAACTGTGGGACCTGAAGCTGGAAAACACCGGCGACAGGCCCCGCTCCCTCAGCGTATACTCCTACGCCGAGTTCTCCTACCACCAGATTCCCATTGACAACCAGAATTTCCAGATGTCCCTCTACTGCGCCGGGAGCCGGTACGAGGACGGCGTCATCGACTACGAGCTGTTCTACGAGGGCGCCCACCAGTTTATGGCGGCATCCTTTGCGCCCGACGGCTTCGACTGTCTGCGGGACAGCTTTATCGGCCCCTACCGCACCGAGACCAACCCCCTGGCGGTGGAGCGGGGGGAGTGCTTCTCCTCCTTCGAGAAGGGAAACAACCACTGTGCCGTCCTGGAAAAGAAGCTCACCCTGGCCCCCGGTGAGTCGGCCCGCCTGGTCTGGATGCTGGGGGAGGGCGGCCTGACGGAGGGCCGACGGGTGCGGGAGAAATACCGCGACTTCGCCGCTGTGGACGGGGCTTTTTCCGATTTGGCCCGGTACTGGGAGGATAAGCTGTCCCGGCTCCAGGTGACCACCCCCGACCCGGATATGGATGTGATGCTCAACACCTGGAACCTGTACCAGAGCGAGGTAAACGTGATGTTCTCCCGTTTCGCCTCCTTCATCGAGGTGGGGGGACGCACCGGCCTGGGCTACCGGGACACCGCCCAGGACGCCATGACCATCCCCCACTCCAACCCGGCCGGCTGCAAAAAGCGCATCATGCAGCTGATGCAGGGGCTGACCTCCATGGGCTACGGGCTCCACCTCTTTGACCCGGCCTGGTTCGGCCCCCAGCCCGAAAAGCCCGCCTACAAGTCCCCCACCGTTATCCCCACCCCGGACAAGGCCAGCATCGTCCACGGCCTGGCCGACGCCTGCGCCGACGACGCCCTGTGGCTGGTGGCCGCAGTGGCGGAGTACGTCCGGGAGATGGGGGAGCTGTCCCTCTTTGACGAGACCGTGGGCTACGCCGATGGGGGCGAGGGCACCGTCTATGAGCATTTGAAAAAGATTCTGGACTTTTCCGCCGCCCAGGTGGGCTCCCACGGCATCTGCAAGGGCCTGCGGGCGGACTGGAACGACTGCCTGAACCTGGGAGGAGGGGAGAGCGCCATGGTCTCCTTCCTCCATGTGTGGGCGCTGGAACACTTTGTGGATGCGGCCCGCTTCCTGGGCCGGGAGGAGGACGCGGCGTATTACGAAGCTATGCGCCAGACCGTCGTCCAAACCTGTGAGCGGGAGCTGTGGGACGGGGATTGGTATCTCCGGGGCGTCACCGCCGACGGGCGGAAGATCGGCACCCACACCGACCGGGAGGGCCGGGTCCACCTGGAGAGCAACGTCTGGGCCGTCCTGTCCGGGGCGGCGGACCGGGACCGGGCGGTGAAGGCCATGGACGCGGTGGACGAGACCCTCTATACCCAATTTGGCCTGAAGCTCAACGCCCCCTGCTACACCCAGCCCGACGACGCCATCGGCTTTATCACCCGGGTCTACCCGGGCATCAAGGAAAACGGCTCCATCTTCTCCCACTCCAACCCCTGGGCCTGGTGTGCCGAGACGGTGCTGGGCCGGGGGAGCCGGGCCATGAAATTCTATAAGGCCTTGTGTCCGGCGGCGCAAAATGATAAAATAGAGGTGCGTCAGAGCGAGCCATACTCCTACTGCCAGTTTGTCATGGGTCCCGACCACACCGCCTTCGGCCGGGCCCGGCATCCCTTTATGACGGGCTCGGGCGGCTGGAGCTACTACGCCGCCACCCGGTATATGCTGGGGGTGCGGCCCCAGTTCGGCGGCCTGCTGGTGGACCCCTGCGTCCCGGCGGACTGGAACAAATTCGAGGTCACCCGCACCTGGCGGGGGGCCGTCTACCACATCACGGTGGAAAACCCGGAGGGCGTGGAGAAGGGCGTGGTCTCTGTCATCTGCAACGGACAGGCGGCAGACGGCCTGATTCCCGTTCAGAGCGCGGGGAGCGTCAATCAGGTAGTCGTCACCATGGGAAGGAGCAAGGAACTATGAACAACATTAAATTCGGCACCGGCGGCTGGAGGGCCGTCATCGGGGACGGCTTCACCAAGGCCAACGTCCAGCTGCTCACCGCGGCCCTGGCCCGGAAGATGAAGGAGGAGGGGGTGGCCCAGCGGGGCTTTCTCATCGGCTATGACCGGCGGTTCCTCTCCCAGGAGTCGGCCCACTGGGCCGCCGAGGTGATGGCCGGGGCGGGCGTCCCCTGCATGGTGGTGGAGCGGGAGGCCCCCACCCCCCTCATCATGTTCGCGGTGAAGTACTACGAGCTGTCCTACGGCATGGCGGTCACCGCCAGCCACAACCCCGCCCTGTACAACGGCGTGAAGGTGTTTGTCAAGGGGGGGCGGGACGCCGACGAGCTGGTCACCGCCAGCCTTGAGACCCACATCGCCGCCCTGGAGGGGGAGGAAATCCCCGCCGTTCCCTATGAGGAGGGGGTGCGCACGGGCCAGATCCAGATCGTCGATCCCATGAACTCCTATATCGACTCCATCATCCGGTCGGTGAACATGGACGCCATCCGTTCCCGGGGGCTGAAGGTAGTGCTGGACCCCATGTTCGGCGTGTCCAAGACCGCCCTGAGCACCATCCTTATCACCGCCCGGTGCGACGTGGATGTGATTCACGAGCGGCGGGACGCCCTCTTTGGGGGCCGGCTCCCCGCTCCCAACAGCAAAACGCTGATCGGATTGCAGAACTTCGTGCTGGAGAACGGCTGCGACATCGGCATCGCCACCGACGGCGACGCCGACCGGCTGGGCATCATCGACGACCGGGGGGAGTTTCTCCATCCCAATAAGATTCTGGTGCTGCTGTACTACTACCTGCTGAAGTACAAGGGCTGGCACGGGGCGGCGGTGCGCAATCTGGCCACCACCCACCTGCTGGACGCCATCGCGGCCCGGTTTGGCGAGCGGTGCTACGAGGTCCCGGTGGGCTTCAAGCATGTGTCCGGCAAAATGCTGGAGACGGGGGCGGTCATCGGTGGCGAGAGCTCCGGCGGTCTCACCGTCCGGGGCCACATCCAGGGCAAGGACGGCATCTACGCCGCCTCCCTGCTGGTGGAGATGATGGCTACCACCGGGAGAAGCCTGTCCGAGCTGTACCGGGAGATCACGGACCAGTGCGGCTCCTTCGAGATGGTGGAGCGGGGCTACCGCTTCTCCCAGGAGGAGAAGGAGCGCATCAACAAGACCCTGATGGAGGACAAGCTGCTCCCCGACTTCGGCGCCGAGGTGGAGAAGGTGAGCTACGCCGACGGCTGCAAGGTCTATTTCAAGGACGGCGGCTGGGTGGTCAGCCGCTTCTCGGGCACCGAGCCCCTTCTGCGGGTGTTCTGCGAGATGGACACCGTGGAAAGGGCGGCGGAGACCGCGGCCTGCATGGAGCGGTTCCTGGGCCTGGAGGGCCGGAACATCGAATGACCCCTGACCCCCGCCCCAGGCGGGGGTTTTTTGAAAGGTGGGGACCGGTATGGAGAAACGCACACATTCCCTGCGGCAGCAGATGTCGCTCATCATTCTGCTGTGTTGGCTGCTGCCCATGGTCATCGCCGCCACGGTGGTGGGCTGGTATCTGCTGTCCGGGGCGGGCCGGCAGAAGGAGCAGGCCATGCACCAGCAGTTCCAGCTCAACCTCCAGCTGGGGGCCGACCGGGTGAACAGCGCGGTGGAGGCCTCCCGCCTGCCCTCCTACGACCCGGAGTTCCGGGAGGGCTGGAACCAGTACCGGCGGGATGAGAACTACGCCATGCTGTACCGCAGGTCCTCCGCCCTGTTCAGCCGCCTGTATCAGTCGGACAGCCGGTTTTTTTACGGCGTGTTCTGCTTTGCCGACGACCCGGAGAACCGGGTCATCACGGTAGTAAACGGCAGCGCCGGCCTGTTCCACAACCAGGTGCGGGAGCAGTGGACGGCGGACGCGGAGGCAGTGCGGGCGCTGGCTGCCGGGCTGGACACCACCGTGGGCTTTCTGGAGCGGGAGGGCCGGGTGTATCTGGTGCGCAATATGATGGACTCCGGCTACCGGCCCATCGGGGTGTTGGCCCTGGCCATGGACCCGGACTACTTTTTCGGGGACCTGGCCCTGCTGCCCTGGGCCTCGGCGGTGTCGGTGTCCCTGGAGCCGGAGGTGGTCCTCACCCTGAAGGGGAGCGCCCCGCCCCAGCCCGGGGGGCGTACCCTGGAGCACACCATCCAGAGCCGGGATTACATCCTGCGGGGGACGGTCTCGGTGGACTACGCCGCCCTGCTCACCGGGGCGGAGAGCTACCGGTGGCTGCTGCCCGCTATGGGGCTGTCCCTGCTGCTGCTGCTGGCCTTTACCTTCCGCTTTTTCCGCCAAAAGATTTCCCAGCCCATCCAGGTGCTGATGGAGGGGGCGGGCCGGATCCGTCAGGGGGAGCTGGGCTGTCAGATCGAGACCGGGACGGGGAGCCGGGAGTTCCAGTACCTCACCGACTCCTTCAACCAGATGTCCGGCCAGCTGCGCCGCCAGTTCGACCGTCTCTATCAGGAGGAGCTGGCCCGGCGGGACGCCCAGATCAAGGCCTTGCAAGCCCACATCAACCCCCATTTCCTCAACAACACCCTGGAGATCATCAACTGGCAGGCCCGGATGAGCGGGGATGTAAAGGCCTCCAAGATGATCGAAGCCCTGTCCACCGTGCTGGACGCCGCCCTGGACCGGAGGGGCAGTCCCCAGGTGCGGCTGGCGGAGGAGATGACCTATGTCAACGCCTACCTCTACATCGTCAAGGAGCGGTACGGCAAGCGTCTGACGGTGGACGTGGACCTGCCCGGCGAGCTGATGGACTGCCTGGTCCCCCGGCTTATTCTCCAGCCGGTGATTGAGAACGCGGTGGAGCACGGCATCGGCCCCAGCGGCCAGGGGCATGTGTCCCTGCGGGGTCTCCGCCAGGGGGAGCGGCTGATTTTGGAGATCGAGAACAACGGCGGACTGTCAGAGGAGGACGAGCGGCACATTGCCCGTCTCCTCTCCCCGGATTACGATACCCAGAACGAGCCCTCGGGCAATATCGGCATCGCCAACGTGAACCAGCGCCTGCGCATCCTCTACGGGCCGGACTGCGGCCTGACCATCACCAGGGGAGAGGGGACCCGGGTAATTGCCCGGCTCACCGTGAGGGCCCGGGCATGACCTTGGTTGTTTGCACCAAACAACAACGGACAACAAATAGCAAGCTTGGTTATTTTTTCTTACCTCCAAAGGGTGTATGATTAGAGTGCACAAAGGGAGAGCGGATCAACCAATAAAATATGGAGGTTTTATCATGAAAAAGAACAGACTTCTTGCTTTGGGCCTTGCCAGTGCCCTGACCCTGGGCCTGCTGGCCGGATGCGGCGGCAAACCCAGCGCCCCTGGCAGCACCAGCGGCACCGGCGGTGACAAGAGCAATTCCGGCGCCAAGCCCGCCGGCGGTGTGGAGCTGACTGTGGTCACCTCCTACGGCGGCGACGACGGCAACCGGAGCAACTATGAGAACGCGGTCGCCTCCTACGAGGCCGCCACCGGCAACAAGATTATGGACGCCTCCGGCACCTCCAACGAGGAGTGGAAGGCCAAGGTGCTCACCGACTTCCAGACCGGCACCGAGCCCGACGTCCTCTTCTTCTTCACCAGCAGCGACGCCGAGCCCATCATCCAGGCGGGCAAGGTGGTAGATATCGCCACCATCCGGGCCACTTATCCCGACTACGCCGACAACATGCGGGACTCCATGCTGGCGGTGGCTTCCGACGGCAAAAACTACGCCATCCCCTCCTCCGGCTTCTGGGAGAACATGTTCGTCAACACCAAGGTGCTGTCCGACTGCGGCGTGGCCGTCCCCGGCCCCGACTACACCTGGGACCAGTTCCTGGCCGACTGCGAGACCATCAAGGCCAAGGGCTACGCCCCCATCGCCTGCTCCCTGTTTGAGGTCCCCCACTACTGGTTTGAGTTCTGCATTATGAACAACGGCACCCTGGGCGAGCAGCTGGCCATTCCCGGCTCCGCCACCGACGCTGTGGGCCAGAAGTGGGCCGCCGGCCTGAACGACATCAAAGACCTGTATGAGAAGGGCTACTTCCCCGTGAACACCCTCACCGCCACCGACGCCGAGACCGTCCAGCTCTTTGCCGAGGGCGAGGCCGCCTTCCTCATTGACGGCTCCTGGAAAATCAACTACTTCGTGGACAACTACGGCGATCAGCTCAGCGACTACGCCATCTCCTACGTCCCCGCCAAGGGGGAGCGGAAGGCCAGCGAAGCCATCGGCGGCATCTCCATGGGCTACTTCATCACCAAGAAGGCCTGGGACGACCCCGCCAAGCAGGCTGCTGCCGTGGAGTTCGTCAAGCACATGACCTCTGACGACGTGATGAGCACCTTCGTCACCACCGAGGTCACCGCCCTGAAGAACGGCGCTTCCCCCTCCGGCCTGAATCCCCTCCAGCAGGCGGCGGCTGACGCCAACGCCAGCATCACCGGCGTGATCGGCCCCGTGCAGGACACCATCACCAGCGAGAGCCGGACCGACCTCTTCGCCAACGTGCAGAACGTGGTCACCGGCAAGATGTCCGCAGAGGACGCCGTGGCTTCCGCCCTGGCCCTCAACTGAATGTGACCGGAAAGGCCCCGCCTTGGGCGGGGCCTTCTCTATAAAGGAGTGAGAATCGTATGGGCCCCACGCTGTACCGAAAAAAAGCCCCGCTGATCGCCTTTCTGCTCCCGGCGTTTGTGTTCCTGATCCTGTTTCTGTACTACCCCTTTATTCAGAATATCATCAACAGCTTTTCCGACATCACCGGCCTGGGGGCCCCGGCCCAGGGCCTGAACACCCCCTGGTACGCCAACTATGCCACCCTGTTCACCGACCCCAAGCTGCGCACCGCCCTGGGCAATACGGTACTGCTCACCATTTGCACGGTGATCTTTCAGGTGGGCATTGCCCTGATTCTGGCCCTGCTGGTGGACTCCATCCGGGTGGGGGCCCAGCTGTTCCGCACCCTGTATTTCTTCCCCATCGTCATCTCCGCCACCGCCCTGGGCCTGATGTTCAACCTGATTTTCCTCTACAACGGCGGTATGCTCAACCAGCTGCTCACCAACCTGGGCTTTGCCGCGGAGAACATCGACTGGAAGGACCCGGACCACTTTCTGTTCACCATGTTCGCCCCGGTGATGTGGCAGTATGTGGGCTTCTACTTTGTGATTCTGGTGACAGGACTGAATAACATCTCCCAGGACCTGTACGAGGCCGCCGCCCTGGACGGGTGTACCGGGCTGAACCGGGTGCGCTACGTCACTCTGCCCCTGCTGCGCAACGTGCTGTGCACCTGCCTGGTGCTGGCCATCACCGGATCGCTGAAGGTCTTCGATCTGCCCTGGGTCATGTTCGGGGCGGGGATGCCCCAGGACCAGGGCTGGCTCACCGGCACCTACATGTATGACCAGACCTTCAACCGGGGGAACGTGGACTACGGCTCCGCCATCGCCATCCTGATCGTGGTGCTGGGCGTGCTGTTTTCCAACATCGCCAACCGGGTCTTTAAGCCCCGGAACGACATTTGAGAGGGGGGGCCGACATGAAAAAAATTACTCCCGCCAAGGCGGGAACCTATGCAGTCCTCACCTTCTGGGCGCTCACCACCCTGTACCCCTTTGTCTGGGTCATTCTGAACTCCTTCCGGGAGCGGGGTCTCATCCGCAAGGACTCCTTCTCCATCCCCCTGCCGGGGAACGGCTTTACTATGGGGAACTACGACAAGGCCATGGAGCGGTTCGACTTCGGCAGCGCCTATGCCAACAGCCTGATCGTCTCCATCGCCGTCACCGTCGCGGTGGTGCTCATCGCCGGCTTTGCCGCCTACGGGCTGGTCCGCTTCCGCTTCAAGCTGCGGGGGGTGTGCTACAGTCTCATTATGGCGGGCATGATGTTCCCCGTGTTCTCCACCATCATTCCCGTGTTCCGCATGGAGGCCGCCTGGGGCATCGCCAGCAGCGGCAACCGGTGGCTCAGCCTGGTGGCCGTCATCCTGCCACAGATCGCCGGCAACCTGTGCTTCGCCATCATTGTCCTTATGGGCTTTATCGAGTCGGTGCCCATGGAGCTGGAGGAGAGCGCCTACATGGACGGCTGCAATGTGTTCCAGGTGTATTTCCACATCATCATGCCGGCGGCCAAATCCTCTTTCGCCACGGTGGCCATCTTCTCCTTCCTGTGGAGCTACAACGACCTGTTCACCCAGAATTTCTTCCTCCGGGTCCCCAGGGAGAAGACCATCACCCTGCTGCTCAACGAAATCAGCTCCCAGGCCGGGGTGGACTACGGCCTGATGGCCGCATCGGTGGTGCTCATTGTGGTGCCGGTGCTTGTTGTGTATGTGGCTCTGCAAAAGCACATCATCAAAGGCCTGACCGCAGGGGCGATTAAGGGATAAGGCTTGCGCATCCGCCCCTGTTTCAGGTATAATGAGATATCTCCGCCCACAGCGGAGGACGCCCAATCGGAAAGCCGGGAGATGACGGTTATGTATAAGGTCGTTCTCATCGACGACGAATCCATCATTACAGAGGGCCTGCAAAAGGTGGTGGACTGGGCCGCCTACAACTGCCAGGTAGTGGCTCTGGCCCAGGACGCCCCCTCCGGAGCCCAGGCGATCCGGCAGCACCAACCGGATATTCTCTTTACCGATATCAAGATGCCGGGGGAGGACGGGCTGACCATGCTGGCCGGGCTGAAGGGGGAATTTCCCCGGATGCAGATCGCCGTCCTCACCGGCTACCGGGACTTTGAGTACGCCCAGCGGGCCATCCGTTTGGGCGTGTCCCGTTTTCTGTTAAAGCCCTCTAAAATGGAGGAGCTGAATGAGGCGCTGGAGTATATGACAGGTGTTCTGGACGCCCTCGCCCCCACCGAGGAGCCCGAACCGCCGCCGGAGGCCGAGAATCCCAACAGCTTTCTGGTCCGTCAGGCCCAGGCGTACATCGGAGAACACTACAATCAGCGCCTGTCCCTCCTGGATGTGGCGGACCACTGCTATGTCAGCCAGTGGCACCTGTCCAAGCTGCTGAACAAGCATCTGGGGCAGACATTCTATGATTTGCTTAACCTTGTACGCATCCAACGCGCCAAAGAGCTGATGTCCGATCCCGCCCTGCGCATCAGCGAGGTGGCCGAACAGGTGGGCTATGCCGACACTGCCCATTTTTCCCGCGTGTTCAAAAAGCTGGAGGGTATTTCTGCCGGTGAATGGAGGAATATCCACTGCGGGAAATTTTAAAGGAAAAACGTTTGCAGTCGCTTCTTTTAAACGGTTTGAGAATTGCCCCTCTATTTTACAACGCAGAAAACCGCTGGATATCCAGCGGTTTTCTTAGTCTGTCAAAGCGCTGAAGCCGGATGGACAGCCCGCTGGGATAAAGCTCTTGACGAAACTGTTGGAAAAGCCGTATAATACATAAAATAGCGAAAAAAGAAATGAACAGGAGTTTTATTATGTCAAAATCCACAAAATTTTCCCCGGTCGTTACCCAAAAAGCCTGTGGGATAATTTATGATCAGATACGCAGCATGATTGTAGCGGGCGATTTGTCTCCGGGGGACAAGCTGCCCAGTGAACGGGCGCTGATGTCCATGATGCAGCGCAGCCGTCCTACCATCCGGGAGGCCCTGCGGATGCTGGAGAATGCGGGCCTGATACAGATAATTCCGGGGGGCGGCGCGGTTGTGCGGGAACCCTCCCTTGTTTCGATTCAGCAGCCGCTGGAGAGCATTATGGCCCTGCAGTCCATCTCCTGTGAGGAGCTGTTTGAATACCGCTTTTACATTGAGGAGATGACGGCGGCTTGGGCAGCGCAGCGGCGTACAGAGGAGGACCTCTCCGCTTTGAGAGAGTGCATCCAGGCGTCAAAAAAACTGGTGGACGATTTCGATGTGTTTTTGAAGATGGATATCCAATTCCGGACGCTGATAGCCAGGGCCTCCCACAATCGTGTTGCCACTGTGATGGAAGGGGTGATATACAATATTGTGGTCAACTCGATTGCCGCGGCCTTTGCCCCCGAAAGCTGGGAACGGCGGCATGAAATCAATGTCAATGTAATTGAAGACAACCAGAGAATTTATGACGCTATTGAAAAGCAGGACAGTGAGCTGGCAAGGGAGGAAATTCGCCGTCAGGCGCAGTTCTTCCTGAGAGAGACAAAGTGGCCGGCTTTTAATCCGTAGGGCTTACAGAAATCGGTGCAGTAAAAAGCTGTACCGGTTTTTTTATTCAAACCTTCCGGCGGTGGGCCGTCTGCATGGAAGGCGCTTTTCTGTAAATGACAGCGCCTTCCATTAAATGCGACGATTTGCACAAAAATAACTATTTTTATTACATTTCTCTTTACAAAATGATTGAGCTGTGGTATGCTCTGCTAAGATAACTCATATAACTGGTAAGACCAGTTATATAGGAAAGGAGGGACAGATGTATATCGCTGGGCAAACTAAACTCAAAAATGTGTAAAAAGGAGAGAGAAAGATGAATATTCCCATATTGATTGCAGTTCTTACGGTCTATTTTGCCGTGATGCTGGCGATTGGCTGGGTCGGCAGCAAAAGGGTCGGCGGCGATTTTGACAAGATGATTAACGCCGACAAGAGTACTACAGTCCTGATGTTTATGGGAGCCGCCACCGGAGCCCATATCGGAAACGGCTTTGTTGTGGGCGGCGCGGCAGACGGCGCTGCAAACGGAATCAGCGGCGCATGGTATGGCATTGTCTGTGCCCTTTCCTATGTGCTTATTGTGGTTTTCTTCAATAAGCGTATTTATGAGAAGGGCTTTATCTCCCTGGCGGACTTCCTGCGGGACCGCTACAACAATGATTTGACCGCGATCCTGTTCATTCTGTCCACCATCATCGGCCTGATCGGCAACATCGGCGTTCAGCTGATGGCCGGCAAAGCCATGTTTGAGGCACTGGGCATCAACGGCACAGTGGGCGTAATTATTTTGACGGTAATCGTTCTGCTGTACTCGGCCATGTCCGGACTGTGGGGCGCCTACATGACCTCCGCGGTTCAGATCGGCGTAATCACGGTGGGCCTGATCTTCACTACGATTGTCCTGCTTGTAAACGGCGCCGCCGATACAATTTCCGGCGCTTTCTCCGCCGGCCAGCTGCCCCAGACCTTCTTTACACCGCTCCCCGGTGGAATTAAGCCGGTCCTGCTGATGTTCATTCCCATCAGCACGGCAGTCATCGCTGACCAGTGCACAGTGCAGCGCATCAACTCCTGCAAAGATTACTCCACCACCGTTAAGGGCTGGGTGTACTCCATTCTGATGATGCTGCCCCTGGCCCTGATGCCCGCCTTTATTGGCATGTATGGCGCGGCCAAGTTCGGCGCCGCCGGCAACGCCGCTTTTTTCACTGTGGTCATCAACAGCCTGCCCGCTATCCTTGGCGCCATTATGATGGCCGCCGTCCTTGCGGCGATCATGTCCACCATCGACTCCTTTATGGTGGCCATCTCTACCATGGCCTTGCATGATGTCTACCGCGGCATGATTAACCCTAAAGCAGACCCCAAAAAACTGACCCACTGGGATCATATTGTCAGCATTGTCACCGCTGTGATTGCGTTGATTATAGCTCTGGTCGCTACCAACATCATTGGCATGCTCTGCTCCGTGACAGCCTTTATCGGCGCCGGCTGCTTTGTCCCCTTCGTGGGCGGCCTGTACTGGAAGAAGGGCACCGCCAAAGGGGCCATCGCCGCATCCATTGTGGGCATGATCGCCATGGTTCTCCACTGGCTGGGCATCATCGTTCTGCCGCTGGGCGAGGTGGGCGGCGCCGTCTGCTCGCTGGTTGCTTATATTGTTGTCAGTCTGGCGACGCAGAAGGACAACGCAGCCGCAGGGGCCTGATTGGGCCTGAAACGGAACAATTGACAGATTAGGAGGATAATAATGGCTGCACAATGCTTTAAAACCGATGTTCTGGTAGTGGGGGGAGGCCTGGCCGGTTTCCACGCCGCTATCACCGCCCGGGAAGCGGGGGCAAAGGTAATCATGGTGGAAAAAAACTACAGCGGCACCAGCGGACACAGCACCTTTGCCCGGGATATGATGCTTTTCCATGAGGAGTGGGGGGACTGCCTTCAGGACTGGCGGGACCAGTTTATCCATATCGGTGAATATATTAACGACCAGGAATGGGTGGACATTTTACTAAAAGAGGGCTACGATAGATTCCGGGATATGGTAAATTGGGGAATGCCCTTCTATTTGAGGGAGCCCGGCACCACGGGCTTCCCCGGAGACGACCACCCCTACGGGAACGCGGTGATGTCCGACAAGATCGGCTTCCCCAAGCCGGAGGAGGAGCCTTTCCGCTACCGGCACCAGCGCACCAAATACCGCAAATCCACGGCAATCATCAAGTTCGGCAAGCGGGAGAAGCTGATGGACGCCCGGAAGAAGGCGCTGTCGATTGGGATTGAGATCATTGATCATGTGATGATGACCGAACTGATTAAGCGGGACGGCAGAATTGCCGGCGCTATGGGCTTCAATACCAGGGACGGCGGGGTGTATGTTTTTGAATGCGGGGCAGTGGTCATGGCCTGCGGCAGTCTCACCTTCAAGCCCGCCTATTTCAGTGTTCAGTGCAACACCGGCGACGGTGTGGCTATGGGTTATCGCGCCGGCGCGGAGCTGACCGGTATGGAGTTTGGCACCGGTATGTGGGTGTGCAAGGACGTAGATTCCGTTACCATTGATGGCCCGGTGGCAGAGCTGGGCCTGACTGAGGACTGCTTTACCAACGGGAAGGGCGAGGAGTTCCTGGACGACACAGCTCACCTGCCCACAAACATCCACTGGCCCCTGGAGGTCCATAAGGGCAAGGGCCCCCTGTTCCACGAGCCCTACAACTACGACAGGTCCAATTTTGAGGACGCCCTGAAAAAGTACGATGAGACTGCCGAGGGACCCTGGCTGACCATGATGGACCGGGCGGGCATTGATATTTTCCACGACCGTTTTGAACAGTACATGTCCTTTATCGGCAACATTTGGCCTGGCGGCCTGAAAATCAATACGAAGTGCGAGACCAGCGTCCCCGGTCTCTACGCCGCAGGCGACTCCGCCGGCAGCAACTTCACCGGCCCCACCTACGGCACCCTGGGGAGCGGCATGTGCCATGCCGCTGTTACCGGCCACCGTGCGGGAAAATTCGCTGCGGAGTATGTAGGGGAGAGGGACAGCGTCACATTTACCCAGGCGGAGATCAGAGAATTCGAGCAGGCTGTCATGGGAGCGCTTGAGAGGGGCTATGGATTCACCACAGAACATGTCCTGACCCGTATCCAGCAGACCCTGTTCCCCTACGAGGTCCGCATTATCATGAAAGAGGACCGCCTGAAAGCGGCCCTGACCATGATAGAGTTCTTCCGGGATCACCTCCTGCCGAAGACCTACGCCAGCGACTTCCGGGACCTGCGCAACTACCATGAGGTGCGCAACATGATTGTAGGCGCTGAGGTTATGCTCAAGACGGCTATTATGCGTCAAGAGTCCAGGGGCTGGTTTTTCCGGGAGGACTACCCCAGGCGCGACGACGAAAACTGGTTGAAATGGATCATTGCCCAGAAGGGGCAGGACGGTGAGATGACGCTGAGCACCCAGGATATCCCGATGGAATGGCGCGGCGACCTCTCCCTGCCCTATGAGGAGAGGTACATGTTACAGTACCGCTTGGAGGAGGACTGAATATGGCGATTGAGAGAATTGACAAGGAAAAGTGTATTGGCTGCCAGAAATGCGTGGATGCCTGTATCATGGATGTGATCCGATTTGATGAGACGGAGAAAAAGGCTGTCATTAAATATCCCAAGGAGTGCTACTGCTGTTATAACTGCGAGGTAGGCTGTCCCTCCGGTGCAATCTACGTCGACCCCAGACGTTTGCGCCCCATTACACCGGCCTGGAGCTGACTTTCATTTTCCCCTCTTTCGAAATGCCGGAAGGCGGTATCATGATGTGATACCGCTTTCCGGCCCCATTAAGCTGAATTGATGCCGGGAGGACAGTTATGGTACAAAATGCTGAGGAAAAACGTATGCCGGAGTGGGCGCACCCTGTAGTTGCCGTGCTGGGAGGCGCCGCAACCGGAGACAGGATTGAGCTTGCCGGCAGACTGCTGGAGGTGGCCGATACAATACTGATCGGCGGCGGCCCGGCCAATACCTTTCTTTCTGTAAAGGGAGGCAGGGTGGGCCGCTCAGAGACTGCCCGGGAGAAATACGGCCTTGCCCGTGAAATATTGGACAGGGCAGCAGAAAAGGGCGTCAAAATTTTCCTTCCTGTCGATGTGTTTGCCGCCAATGAGATGTCTCCTCATGCCAAACCCTCTCTGGAGGGTGCAATGGCCCTGTTTGAGGACAAGATTGCCATGGATATCGGCCCCCGTACGACTGAACTGTTTCGCAGTCTGATTCTTACTGCGGGAACCGTTGTCTGGAGCGGCCCCATGGGAGTGTTTGAGCTTGACGCCTTTTCTTCCGGAACAAAAGCAGTGATGGCTGCGGTGGCAGAGACCAGGGCGGAAAAGTTTGTCTGCGGCGGAGGCAGTGCTCGGGCAGTCCGCCATTTTGGCTGCGAGAAGCAGTTCCGGCATGTTTTGGTGGAGGACGCTTCTTTTCCCACATATCTGTAAACAATTCCCGCTTTTCACACAATTTTGTTGAAAAGCGGGGCTTGTTTTATTTGCACAGTCAGGACCACCCGTAAAACGGGTGGCCTGCACTCGCCCTATAAGGGCGTGATATTGGCCGCGTCTCAAGGCGCGGTGAAACGGTCTGCCGACCGCATATTCTTACAAGCGGCCCCACTAAGTGGGGCTGTTTTCATATTTACAAAAAGACAGGGGCCAGCTTTTCAGCCGGTCCCCTGTCCGATTTGTACCTCTGCCCGTCCTGCTCGTGTCGGTTGACTTTTGTGCTTCCTTATCGCCCGCAAGCTCAGGCAAGGATGATTGCACTCCGCAGAGCGTAGGCGATCACCAACCTCCTGTCTCGCTTTTTTCGCCTTGCTCTAACGGATGCTTGGCACTCCTGTACTGTCACGGCTCAAAAATCACCTCCTTCCCGTCTGATTTTAGAATCATGGTAACTTTCTTGCCGTCATACTCAACAGACAGGGCCGGGTCATTTGAAACCTTCAGACTGCCAACGCCATCCCTGCCGCACAGATAAACACAGTTGGAATCCATGCGGTTGATAAAGTACAGCCCCTGATCGGTCAGGCAGAAATCACAGGCAACCATATTCCGAAACGGCCTGGCTTTGTGGGTCTTGGTATCATACGTCGTCAGCAAGGAATCCTCGTTGATGTAATAGATCGTCCGCCCGTCAAAAGCGATATTCCCATTGGTGGGGATGTCCAGCAGTTTCGTTCGCTGGAGTGTTTTGCCTACTTCCGTAATCCCATCATTCGTAATGAAAAAGAGGCTGTTATCGTTCAAGAAAAAGCCGTAGCAGTATTGCAGAAACATCCAGGTATCCCCCACG